>NZ_WSPP01000267.1:0-3526 GCF_009767705.1 Myroides sp. LoEW2-1
AGCGCAGATGGTACTGCTAACCAGTGGGAGAGTATGTCGTCGCCCTTCTTTTAAGAATCCCCAATCTCATATGAGGTTGGGGATTTTTTTGTTTATATACTTTAGATGATTGTAAAGTATTATTACGAATTTTTTTTATTGGCTTTATGTAATAGTGAGTTATATTTTGAGTTTAGAAAGACAGAATAGATATCTATTATGATCCAATTTTACTTTCTTTGTGAATTTTTTTGATATCTCACAGGTAATGATCAAAGAAAAAGATATATTTTATTTAGATAGCTCCTTTATCTTATCGTAAATAATATCAGATTCGTATCCTTTACGATAGAGGTAAGCATGTAATTTGGCTTTTTTCTTTTCAATATCTGTATCTTTCAAGGACTCCCATTTTAGGTTGCTTATACGTTCGAAAGTCTCATAGTATAAATCATCAGTTATTTCTTTTAAAGCAAGCTTGATTAAAGTGGAGGATATTTTTCTGAGTTTAAGTTCCGAAATTATTCTATTTTTACCCCAAGCACTTATTCTGTGTTTTCCTCTTGCAAAATTTCTTGCGAAGCGTTCTTCATTTAGAAATTTGTTTTCAATTAGGTAGACAATAATCTCGTCATGTTCATTGCTGGGAATATTTAAGTTATATAGCTTCGTTATAACTTCATTGTGACAACGATCTTGATAGGCACAATAGTTTTCCAATTTTTTTATAGCTTCTTTTGTTGAAATGTATTTGTTTGGTTCTGTCATGGAATAATAGTTTATCGTTAAGGGATAAATAGTTTGTTGATAGATTAGATTATTTGTCCTAATTGTTGCTAAATTAAAGAAATTAGAAGGAAGGTGTTCTATTTAATTGAATCCTTACTTAGTATTAATTGTAGTTATGTCTTACGTTTTCTTTTTTATTACATTTAAGTAAAATTTTGAACAATGAGTATTAGTAAAAGTTTTCTATTAGAGTTGCAACATGAAGTTGCAAGTAGTAAAAAGATTATTAGTTGTGTGCCAACAGAGAAATGGGATTGGAAGCCTCATACTAAATCTATGTCTCTTGGAGAATTGTCGAAACACATAGTGGAGTTGACAATTTGGACAGAGTATGTACTACTGTTAGAATCATTAGATTTTCAAAGTAATTACGAGCCTTTTAAGGCAGCTTCTACAGATGAGTTAATATCTTACCTTGATAAGTATGAAAAAGCTGTTATATCTGCTATAAATATGTTTGATGAAGAAAAGTGGATGGATGAGTGGCAACTGAAATCAGGTGAGCATGTTATTGTAGCAATGCCTAAAGTTGCTGCTAATAGATTTATTGTAAACAACCACATTTATCATCATCGAGGGCAACTTTCTGTTTATTTAAGATTATTGGATATCGCTATACCTGGAATGTATGGTCCGTCTGCAGATGATATGAATAAGTAATGGCACATAATGAAAATAAGAAAGCCTAACTCATTGAGTTAGGCTTTTTTTGTGCCCGGAGTGGGAATCGAACCCACACAACAACTACCTAAATCACTTGTTTTTCTAAGTGTTTGATTTTTAGATTTAGAATACTGTAAATCAATATGTTGAATTGTTGTTTTTGAGTTTGTGTTATTGAAATGAATTTAATTAAATTGAATATTGTTGACTAATGGTTGACTAACGGTTGACTAACTTATGTAAAAGTATTATTTTTGACTGTTCAGTTTAATTCAAATATTATGGCAACAATTAAATTCTTTTTACAAAGTAAGAAAGAGAATGCACAAATACACGTTCGCGTTTCTGTAAGTCGTGAGATTGTTATTAGAAAAAGTACGGGTTTTGTTATCAATTCTCAACAATGGAGTGATAAGACAGGACTCCCCAAACAAACAGGTGCAGAAAATAAATCACTAAGAAATAGTTTAAATAAACTTCAGACGCATTTATACGAGGTTTTAAACGACGATTTAGCAAAAGGTGTACTTATTAATGGTAATTGGTTAGAAAGTCAAATAAATGCCTGTTTTAATCGAATTGATAAGGTTGACAATAATATCTTTGTTAACTATATTCAGTATATGATTGATAATGCAAGTACCAAAGAAACAAGAGGGGGTAAAATTGGTTTAAGTGAGGGTACTATCAAAAACTATCGTTCATTTAAAAAGATAATTGAAGAATACGAGCAATATTCTAAGACTAAAATCTTATTTAGAGAGATTAATAAATCATTTACTGAAAAGTTTAAGACGTGGTTACTTAATGAAAGAAGATACACCGTTAATTATTCAGGAAAACAATTTGAGTTTATTAAAACGGTTTGTTTGGATGCACAAAAGAATGATATTGATGTTACAGTTCATTCTACTACTTTGCAACCTTTTAGACAACAAGATAAAGACCGTTATATACATACCCTTTCTTTAGATGAATTACTACAAATTTATAATACAGAAATGCCAACAAAACACCTTAAAAATGTTCAGAAATGGATATTAATAGGTTGTTTTATAGGACAAAGGGGAGGAGATTTATTAAGTATTACACCTGAGAATATAAGAGAGAATGCGAAAGGATTGTACATTGATGTTATTCAACAAAAAACAGGTAAGAATGTAACTATTGGGGTAATGCAAGATTATGTTCTTGACATTCTAAAAAATGACTTTCCTGAACCTGTCTCTCTAAACAAAATAAATTATCATATTGGGAAAGTATGTGAAATTGCAAAAATCAACCAAAAGGTAGAGGGGTATATTACTAATTCAGAAACTAATCAAACTGAATTAATATTATTGCCAAAATATAACTTTATTACTTCTCATAGTTTTAGACGTTCGTTTGCAACTAATTTTTATAAGATAATGCCTACACCTGTGATTATGGGAATTACAGGGCATTCACAGGAAAATATATTTTTAAAGTATATCAACCAAAGACAGGATAAGGATGCAAATGCAGATTTGTTTATGTCCTTTTTTGAAAAAATGAATAGTAATAATGAACCACAGTTGAAAGTGGTTAAAAGAGCACAATAATATGGGGGATTATGATTATAGGAGTACTGAAGACATCTATCGTCACTTTAAATTTAGAGCTTTGAGAAAATATACTTCAGAAATAGAAATGTTAACTGATGTAATAGATAAAGAAAAGAGAATTAGAGTATTATATAAAGAGGCTTGTCAGTTAAAAAAGAGTAATTCTTCTGACGAAGTCATTTTGAAATGGTGTTATAAAAATGATTTTATTAGTTGTAATGAAAATGTTGTAACAGATAAGGAGTTGGTATATTCTTTTAAAAGAACCTTGGATTTTATGTATTCAGATTTTAGAGAACGTATTCCTATTCATATTGTTGATGTAGATATTCGACTTTATATTGATTTTTTAATAGAAAAAAAAGAGAGTTTAGAACAATTAGAATTTAATAGGTTTCAGAGAGAAAAATATATTAAAGAACAAGAGAGTTTTAAAAAATATGATACTTCTGTATTCAAGAGTGAATTATCTTTTAAAATTTTTAAATTATTTGCTGATAGGTATGTAG
>NZ_WSPP01000030.1:0-24291 GCF_009767705.1 Myroides sp. LoEW2-1
AAATCATTTTTACAAACTCAATATAGTTTTCCACGGTTATTATTTATTATTACAAAGATCTGTAGTTTTTAATTCACACACAACTTTTGAGATTGATCCTTTTTAAAACTGAAGTCGTAGTCTGCATAACAATAAAAGAAAGCTAAGTCTACATTTTTAGTATTCAATCTATTATAGGTATAGCCACTTTTGACATATTCTTTAAATAAAGCAAGCGATGCAGGGTTGTCTAAATCTAATTTCTCTATACTCGATAGAAGAGAATATTTGGTATTCACCTTTAGTGTAGCTTGATACTCTTCAACAGGCACATAACCAAATTTTGGATAGAAGTCCAGTACTGTATCATTTGCAAACAAGAAGTAGCCTGTTACGATATCTCTATATTCTGCTTCTATATATTCTAATAAGAACCTTGACAACCCTTTGTTTTGATAGGTAGAGTCTGTCATCACAGTGCCTAATTGTCCTGCCTTGTACGTTTTATTTTCTTTCGTTATTTCGAATAGGCTTAAAGTTATATGTGCAACTATCTTATCTTCTTGGAATAAAGAAAATAGTATGCACTCCTCTCCCCAGTATCCCGATTGGTAAAAGGCTTCAAAATCAAACTCCCATACTTCCTGACACATTCGATTAAACTCTTTTCGTTTTTGTTTATCATCTTGATAGTTGATATATAGGGTATAAGGAGTTCCTTTTATACTTACTGATTTACTGATCATAATTCTTATTTATTTGGAGCAAAGTTCTGAATAAGACCTTGTTTATCTATTGACAGTATTGTTTTATAAATGTGCAAGAAGTTGTTTTTATTGTTAACTTTGACTTATTAACTACAGCGTGATGAGTCAGCACTTTCCTATTCAGATTATCACATCGGATCGTATTATTCCTTCTTTATTCTCTACTACTACATATAGAGAGAAAGGAATACTGTTGTCTTATTGTATGGAGGGAACTAATGAGCTTAAAGTAAACAATCGAATAGAAGATTTCTCTGCAGGTTCTCTATTGACTGTGTTTCCACAGCGTTTATTCTCTATTCCTACTACAGAAAGCAAGGGGAAGTATCTATGTGTGCTATTTGATCTGGATAGTATAAAGGATCTTATTCTACCAACTAATTATCAGTTTTTAAACGAATTGGTGAGACACCCTATTATTCATCTGGATGCAGGTGATCAGGGCGTGTTCATCGATTACTATCAGTTGTTATTGACTAATTGCAATACAGATACATCTGTGTTTTATCCTGATGCGATGAAGTATTTATTGTATTCTTTAATTGCTCATATCAACCGATTCTATGAACAAGATGAGGTGAATCTGAAGCCAAGTTCTAAGAAAGAAACAACTGTTTTTAGGCTGTATAATTTGGTTCATCAGCATTATTTAGCTGAGCGCACAGTACAGTTTTATGCTGATCAATTAAAGCTCACTCCTAAGTACTTAACGACTTTGGTACGCAGGCAGACGGGTAAGACAGTGTCTGCGATTATAAATGAGTTAGTACTCACTCAAGCCCAGTCTTACCTTATTGCAACGGATAAACCTATCTACACTATAGCGGAAGAGCTTCATTTCTTAGATGCGACAAGCTTCTGTCGTTATTTTAAAAAATCTACAGGTCTATCTCCCTTAGCGTATAGACAAGCACATCTGTAATGTCACATTTTATTTATGTGGTTAGAATTGTAAGGTGTTGTTTATTTGGGTTTTGGTTTATTGGTAGCTCAGTTTATATTGTGTAGATCTACTGCGTATTGATGGCGAAATGATCGGGTATTGATAGGATAGTGGTCGCATAAAAAATGCCCCAAAACATGTGACCACTATGCGATCACTATGCGACCACAAGCCGACCACCCCCTTCTAAGTCTGTCTCGTCCTGCTATAGCTGTACAGTTATTGTTTATGATCCTGCTTTTGACTATACACTTGTTTTATAATCTTATGATGTGTTTTGTGGTTGGCGATTTTAGTTTCGACAATCTGAATTTATTAAATGAAAAACACCTATTATGATCTTGTAACTGTGTTGGTTATTGGGAATTGTTAGAAATTATAGCAAATCATTAACCTAAGCTAACGATCTCTATTCTATTGCAATAAAATATAATATCTTTGAGATATGGGGAGAGGAAAAAGAATACATTCTTTTAAACCTGTTGTTTTTGATGAAGCTAAAGTATTGATATTGGGTACGATGCCGAGTATTAAATCATTGGACTTTCAGGAGTATTACGGCAATAAGCAGAATGTGTTTTGGAAGATATTATTTAGTGTTTTTAGAGAAGAGTATAGCGATGTGTATAAGGATAAGCTCGATTTGCTTCAGCGAAACAGAATAGCCTTATGGGATGTCTTGCAGTCTTGTGAACGCAAGAGTAGCTTAGACAGTGATATTATCGCAGAAAAAGCTAATGATATCAAAGGGTTATTAATAGAATATCCCCATATCGATACAATCGTATTCTCCAGTCAAAAGGCAAGACAATATTTCGATAAATACATAGGGCAGATAGAGGGAGTATCTTTACTAACTTTACCTTCGCCGAGTGGGGCAAATGCACGGATGAGTTTTGAAGAAAAATTAGCTCATTGGCAAGAATTAAAAAATAAAGTATGAAACAGTTAAAAAAAGAACATATAGACTTCTTAGTGACGTTAAGTCAGAATAATAATAAACCTTGGTTTGCAGATCATAAGCCAGAGTTCGATAAGCTATTCGCTGAGGTGAAGGCTTTCTTTAAAGTAGTGCACGATGAGATGTTACAGCATGATAGTATAGACCTATTACACGTACACCGCATCTATAGAGATGTACGCTTCTCTAAGGACAAGACACCTTATAAGACTTATTTTGGACTGCACTTAGGACGTACCAAGCCAATGCTGAGAGGAGGATATTACGTAAATATAGAGCCAGGACGTAGTTTTGTAGGGGGAGGCTTTTGGGAACCTAATAAAGAAGATTTATTGCGCATCCGCAAGGAGATCGCTATGGATGATAGTGAACTTCGTGAGATTATCGCCGAAGAACAATTTCAGAAGTACTTCGGAGCACTACAAGGGGAGGAGCTAAAGACTGCTCCTAAGGGATTTGACAAGGAGCATCCTGCTATCGACTTATTGCGCAAGAAGCAGTATCTCGTGATGCGTTCTTTTACAGATAAAGAGGTATTAGCGCCTAACTTTAAAGAGGAGGTGATCAAGACATTTCTTGCCATGCGACCACTATTTGACTATATGTCAGATGTACTGACTACTGATGTGAATGGGGTGAGTCTGTATGAGTAGAGGATTTTTGTGAAGGTGTTTTTTTGTGAAACCGTTTAGTCTATCATATTAATCAATAGTATATGACATCTTCTAAGTATATTATATCCGGTGGGTAAGATTGTAAACTGTTAACCAAATAGTGATCTAGAAAGTTATGAATAAAGAGTTTGAACAAGCAGTAAGCTATTGTATAGAAGCTTTGAATATCAAAGATGACAAGAAGCGTGATAAGGAGTGTAATAGTTTATTTGTGGTTTCGGCTTTGAATAAGGCTTTAGAGGCACCTTATCGTGGTAGAGGCTTAGGGATAGGTAGTATTGGTTATAATGCACATAGAGATACTATTGATAATAAGGAAAGAAGGTTTCGTAATAAAGAACTTTATCATGTATTAGATTGGTTAAATGCTCTTTTAACGTTGTTTGATTTGGCGAATTATGAGGATGAAGAGATTCTTAAGTTTGCTAACTGTATTGTGAATGACAATATTGTTTTTAATCATGTTTTAAAGCATATTATTAGTAATTGTATTGTAAAGGGAGATGTAGAACAAGCAGAGCAGTATATTTCGAATTTTAAAACGACTGTTGTTTTTAAAGAGGAAGATAATTTTGATCAGGGATATCTTATTATTCTTCAGTATTATGCCATGCTAGGTGATGAGGTGAATTTCTTTAAATATTTCAAACAGAGTAAACCTGCTATAAATAGATATGAAGTAAATGAAGCAAAAGAATTCTTGGTAACAAACTATTGTTTAAAAAATGGAGTAGAAGCAGGACTTACTTTGTGTAAACATAAGAATTTAGGAGTTAAATTTCATCATAATGCATTAATGGCATTTGCTGAGCAAGGTAAATATCAAGAGTTAAAACAGAAGTTTACAGAATATCCTGATTTAAAACAACCTGAAGTACAAAGAGAATTGCATGTATTGACACATGCTTATTGGAGGGCAAAGGAATTTGGGTTAGCAGTTGATGATGACTTTGAAGTGATGTTTGATAGAGCGACGCAGGTAGATAGAAAACTTAAGTGGGGAGCGGCTAAATTACAGGATGTCTTTTTTGTAAATCTCTTTTATGGCAGTCGAGATAATAAAGAACGTGCTGTAAGGTGTAGAAAAGCAGTTAAAAATAGTTCTTTAAAAAGAGAGTTAGAAATTCCGAAGTAAAGAAATAGATAGTATCATAGTACAATAAAAAAATGCTGACCGTGGTCAGCATTTTTTGTTATCAGTTTCCAGTTCTCAGTTCTCAGTTCCCTGTTTTCTGTTTCCAGTTTCCAGTTCCCTGTTTTCTGTTTCCCTAAATTATTTAATAATCTGTACTTCGAACATTTTATCCCAGTTTTTACCCGTTAAGAAGAAGGTCTTTGTTTCAGGATTATAAGCAATACCGTTCATAACATCTCTATCCGCATGGTATGTAGTCATATTAAGTAGGTCATTGAAGTTAACCATTCCTTCTATTGCTCCTGTTTGAGGGTCTATAATTACAATGCTGTTATACCCGTATACATTAGCGTATATTTTTCCATTTACCCACTCTAATTCATTGATATGAGGAAGGGCACCTTTAGGACTATAAACGCTTATTGAACTCAATAATTCAAAAGTATCAGGATTTACTTTATATATTTTTTCAGTTCCATCAGACATATAAAGGTGAGTACCGTCATTTGTCAGTCCCCATCCTTCTATATCAGCAAAGTACTTTAATGATTTTTCTCTTTCTAAAGTTTCGATGTTATAGATATAGGCTTCTTTGTTTAAATAAGTCAATTGGTATAGTTTATTATTTAAAATCGTACAACCTTCTCCAAAGATAATATCATCTAACTCATTTATTTGAGTCACTTTTCCGGTTTTGTAATCAACTTTTCGCACACTTGACTTACCTTTTTTTCCCGTACCGCGACCGTCAGTTGTCGTAAATCCACCTTCACCATTTCCCGTACTTTCAAATAGTACACCTTTATAAAACTCCAAGCCTTGTGTGTAAGCCTCTTGATCATGGGAGTAGGTTTTTATTATTTTGTAGTCGTATTCAATAGGATTTATACTTGATACAATCTCTATTTTATAGGTAAACTCTCTTGATTTGTTATCAGCATAAGCAATTGCTTTTACTTCTTTTTTACCTAAGTTTTCTTTTTTAAGGGAATGCGTTAGAATCTTATTGTGTTTACTTGTTCCTATTTTTACATTGTCAAGGAAGTAAGCAACAGAGTCGATTTCTGCATTTTCTACTGTTTTTAAAGTGAATTTTGCATCTTCATTTGCCGAATATACCTGCTTTAGCTGAGTAGTATCAATCGAAATTACATTTTTTTCTAAATTTTTTTTATTAGAACAGCTAATAAAAGAGATTCCTAAGCTTAACGTTATTAGAAAGTTATATCTTTTCATTGGTCGTATTTATTTTTTAGCAAGATACAAATCTAATTAGAATAGTGGAAAAGACTTGGAAAAATAAAAAACCGTTGTATATTTGCAGTGGCAAGTCCTACACGACCAGCTCCCTCTTAATCCTCCAGGGTGGGAACGCAGCAAAGGTATGAGGTTGTAGCGGTGCGATGTAGGTAGCTTGCCATTTTTTTATTACTTCTATTGATCTCCTCCAAGGGGATTTTTTTATTTTAAGCAGTTTGGAAATTCACGTGCTTATTTTAGGGTGATTTGGTTTTGGGGTGCGAAAAAGGTATTTGACAAAACACTTCACTCATCTAACCATAAAACAGCATTAAATACGGTAGCGTAAACCTTCTATTGAAGCAAATGTAATTATTCTCTTTTTTCTTATTCTGTTGCTGTTTCTTATAAATAAAATGAAGTGCAAAGTCTATGGTAATTCAAATTGTTTAATTATTTGTTCTAAACCTTGAAATGATATCTACTTGATTTGAAAAAAAGTATGCGTATAATGGTGTACAATAGTTAAAATTATTGAATTGTCTTATACCTTTATGGTTTGGTTTTTGCTATTTTTGAAGAAAAAAGTCAAGTTGAAAAAAATAGCTATCAGAATAAGCAAAATTATAGGTTGGATTGTTGGAATTATTATAGTGTTGTTCCTACTTATTGCCATTGCTATTCAAATTCCCTATGTACAGAATAAAGTAAAGGATTTTGCCATATCTTTCGTGCAAGATAAGATAGGAACGCCAGTTTCTCTTGATAGAATCGAAATCGCTTTTCCAAAGAAAGTAGTCGTAAAGGGATTGTATCTTGAATCTCAACAACAGGATACTTTGTTGTATACAAAATACTTAGGTGTAGATATTAGTTTGTTTAAACTATTGAAGAATACTGTGGAAGTGTCTAATGTCGAATTAGATGGATTAAAGACCACTGTTAAAAGAGATAGTTTACAACAGTTTAATTTTGATTACATCATAGATGCATTTGCATCTGAAGAAGAAAAGGAAGAACCAGAGTCAACTCCAATGGACATTGCTATAGGTCAAATTGAGTTAAACGATATTACTGTGAAATTTGAGGATCAATATGAAGGACATCATTTAGATTTTCATTTGAATTCATTTGTCACACGCTTCAAAGAGTTTGATTTAGAACTGATGAAATTTGGCATTCCCAAAGTGGGAATAGATGGTGTTTTCGTCAATTATGAAAAAGAACCTTCTAAGACGATCAAAGATCCCAATGCTATGGTGGAGGCAACTATTGAGAATCCCATAGAAGAAGCGCTTCCTCAAATTGACTTAGGGCAGATTGTGTTTTCTAATTTTGATATTAAGTATAAAGACGCGGATAGCAAGTTACAAGCAGCAATTCTGCTGAATGAATTTCAAGCGGTGTTTAATACGATTGATTTGAACGAACAGAATATTGATATCAAGAATATTAGCCTTGACGATTTCACTGCAACTGTTCGGATGTTAGAGGATAAATCAAAAAACACAATAGAGTCTCAGAGTTCTACTGCTGCTGTTGCACAAGAAGGAGAAGTAGAAGTAGAAGTAGAGGTTTCAGCAGCTATGCCTTGGAAGTTAGCTGTAAAAGACATTGCTTTAAAAGCGATAAACGTTTCATTTGACAATGACAATGAAAAGATACTGACAAAAGGCTTAGATGTAAATCACCTTGCTGTTGCTGATTTAGATTTTAAATTGAAAGACTTTTTATTTTCTGAGAACAATATCAGCGGTAATCTTGAACGCTTTTCTTTTAAAGAGAAAAGTGGTTTTGAGCTGAGTAAGTTCCAAACCTATTTTCTATATAGCGAGCAATCAACTTTAGTTAAAGATTTCGAATTAAAAACAGGACATTCTTCGGTTAAGTCTTCTATCGTTTTAAATTATTTAGATGTTAGCAAATTACAAGAACAGTTAGGGGATATTTCTGTGGATGCAGTTATATCAGACTCCTACTTTGGACTAGCTGATGTGGAGTTATTAATGCCTGATATACTCAAACAAGCAGATGTATCTCACCTTAAGAATGAAACTATAAAATTTAGTGCTAAAGCGAAGGGAAAAGTAGCAGATTTAGATATCGAAAGATTTAATATCAAAGCGCTAAAAACGACTTATCTTGATGTTTCTGGGAAAGTTAGAGGTTTGCCTGATTTTGATAAGGCTTATGTAAATCTACAAATTAAAGATGTGCTTACATCGTCTCGTGATATACATGCAGTAGCGCCAAAAAATATAATTCCCAACAATATTGAAATACCTTCTTCAATGTCTTTAAAAGGGTTTGTAAGGGGGAGTATGAAAGAAATCCAATCTCATGTCGATTTAAAGACGAGTTTGGGGGCAATAGCCATGGATGTTGATTTTGATCAACGCAAAAAGGGAAAAGAAAAGTACAAATTAGATTTTGGAATTAAAGAGTTAGAAGTTGGTAGGTTGATTAAGAACGATTCAATAGGGGCTATTTCTCTGTACGCCAAAGTAGATGGGAATAGCTTCGATCCTGAGTTAATTCAAGCCAACGCTGTATTTGAAATTGAAAAAGCGGAAGTAAATAATTACAAATACAACCACATTCGCTTAGATGCCAGTGTTGATAAAGGTAAATATGTGGTGGCATCTAAGAACGAAGATCCCAATTTAAACTTTGTGTTGGATGCAAGTGGCGTATGGACAGGTAAGAGTTTAAGTTTAGATTTGTTAGCAGACATAAAGAATGTAGATTTCTATCAACTGAAGCTGGATGAGGAACAGAGAAACTTATCTACAGTTATTGATGTTAAAATGGAAAATATTTTACCAGATAGTTTAGTTGGTAAAATGCAAATTAGAGATTTTGGGTTTGATTTAGCTAAGAGAAAGTATAGACTTAAACCTATAGATCTTATTGCCGAGGCTAAGCCTAATTACAGAAAGCTAAGCTTAACTTCTCAGATACTTGATTTTTCACTTGAAGGTGATTATCAATTAACCACCTTGTCCGATGCGTTAACTACAAGTTTGGAGTCTTATTTTAAGCGCAGTGAAGAAGATGAAGAAGTAGAAAATGCTAAGGTAGCTAAGCCTCAGTTTTTTTCATATGATTTAAAAGTAAAGTACGATAATGTGTACAAGGATATGCTACCTGATTTAAAAGAGTTAGAGCCTATTCATATTTTTGGTCGATATGATGAAAAAACAGATTTTATTAGCCTAAAAGGGGGAATCTCTAATTTAGAGTATGGAGAGAATAAGATTGAGGGAATTAATTGGATTATCGAGCCAAAACAAGATGCTCTAACTTACAGTTTCGGTGTTAATAGTATTTCTAATGCCAGCGTTCGCTTGCGTAGATTAAACCTTCATGGTGCAGCGTATAATAATATTTTGACCTACGATTTTAATTTAAAGGATAGAGAGGGAAGGGATTGTTATGTCATTGCTGGAAATTTGGAGGCCAAGAACAATGCTTTAATTATGAAATTAGAGCAAGACGGCTTTATGTTAGATTATGATTTATGGAAAGTAAATTCAGAGAATAGAGTTGTCTTGGATAAGGATGGAGTTTATGTAAAAGATTTTTCACTTGAATATAAAAACAGTGGAATATACATTGCTTCCCAAGAAGCAGAAGCTAATAGTCCTTTAAACTTGACTTTTAAAAACTTCAGCATTGAGACTTTAACTAAATTAGTTAAAAAGGATAAATTATTGGCAAGTGGTTTTATTGATGGATCATTAGACTTGACAGAATTATCTACTGATTTTAGATTTGTTTCAGATATCAATATTAGGGAGCTTCATGCTTTTGAAATCTTACTTGGGAATCTATATGTAGGAGTGAAGAATGAATCATTGAGCACTTATTTGGCAAAAGTTGTATTAGAGGGGGGGCCAAATCGAGTAGAAGTAAAAGGGATTGCCGATGTTGAACAAGAAGATTTGAAATTGAAAGTATTAGTAGATAAGTTGCAAATGAGTGCATTTGAACGATTTACTACAGGAATGCTTTCGGAGGCAGAAGGATATTTTTCGGGAGATATAAATGTGACTGGAAAATTTACTGAACCCAAAGTATTAGGAAACTTTAAGTTTAACGATATTGGATTTCACTTAGATCAATTAAACGCAGATTTTAGAAAGATTAATGAAACAATTTCCTTTACAGAGAAGGGAATTGAGCTCGATAAATTTAGCATAACTGATGTTGATGGTAATTTGTTAGTTGTTTCTGGAGCTGTATTAACTAAGAGTTATCAAGATTTTGCTTTTGATTTGGGTATTAAGGCGGTAGACTTTAAAGCGATTAATTCAACGTCAAAAGATAACGATATGTTTTATGGAGCACTTATTTTTGACTCCGATATCCGCATTAAAGGGAATATGGATAAGCCTATTGTCAATGGTAAGATTGAGGTTGGCAAGAAAACAAATTTCACTGTGATAATGCCACAAGAAGATCCTTCTATTGCAGATAGAGAAGGTATTGTTGAGTTTATTGATCAGGAGAGTTTACAGGCTGCTGAGTTGAAAAAATTACAAGATGAATTCAATAGTTCTCAGATAAAGGGATTAGATGTTGCTTTGGCTATTAAAGTGAATAAGGAAGCTACTTTTACCATGATTATGGATAAGCAAAGTGGGGATAAACTGATTTTGAAAGGAGAAGGTGAGATCATGGGAGGTATTGACCCTTCAGGTAAAATATCTTTAACAGGGCGATATGAATTTAACGAGGGGTCTTATGATCTATCGTTTAATATGATAAAGAGAAAATTTGAAGTACAAAAAGGTAGTTCTATTGTATTTGCAGGGGAGCCAACCGATGCTATATTAAACTTGACAGCAATCTATGAAGCAAATACGGCGCCTATAGACTTGCTTCAAAATCAGTTAAGCACATTATCGCCAACACAGCAAAATCAGTATAAGCAAAAAATTCCTTTCCAAGCTTTATTAAAGATGAAAGGTGAGCTGTTAGAGCCAGAAATCTCATTTGATATTCAATTAAAAGAGGGAGTTACTTCTGTATCAGGAGAAGTACTTAGCAATACTAAGAATAAACTGACGCAGTTGAGAGCGAATGAATCAGAAATGAATAAACAAGTCTTTGCCTTGTTGTTGTTAAATAGATTTATCGGAGAGAATCCTTTTGAAAGTAGTGCGGGTGGAATGACTGCTGGTACTATCGCAAGGCAAAGTGTGAATCGCCTATTGTCAGATCAATTAAATAATTTGGCAGGAAGTTTAATCAAAGGGGTTGAGCTTAACTTTAATTTAGAATCAAGCGAAGATTTTTCAAGTGGTTCAAGAGAGAATAGAACTGATTTGAATATTGCCGTTTCTAAGCGATTGTTCTCAGACCGATTGAAAGTAACTGTAGGAAGTAGTTTTGAAGTAGAAGGTAATCAACGACAAAATGAACAGGCAAGTAATATTGCAGGGGATATCGAGTTGGAGTATACTTTGTCTAAAGATGGTAGATATCTGATGCGAGTGTATAGAAAAAATCAGTATGAAGTAGCCCTACAGGGACAAATAGTAGAAACAGGAGTAGGTTTTATCATTACGATGAGTTATGAGCGATTCAAAGAATTATTCGAACGTTCTAAGGATAAAAGAGAATTAAAAAGACAATTAAGAGATGAGAGTAAACAAGAGTAAAAGTATAAAGTATTTTATCGCAGTAGGATCAATGGTTCTGATGTTGGGTTCTTGTGGCAGTACTCGTCATCTAAAAGAAGGAGAGTTTTTATATACAGGAGGAACGATTGAAATTGATAGTGATTCACTGTCAAAAAGCCAGAAAAAGGAAATGGCGGAAGGATTAGCAGATCTTCTAAGACCAATACCGAATGGTAAGATCCTTGGGATGCGACCGAAGTTAGGACTTTATAATATGGCTGGAGATCCTGATAAATCGAGCAAGTTTCGAAATTGGATGAGAAAGAAATTAGGTGAACCACCTGTTTTATTTGAAGATGTAGATCTTGATTATAATAGTGCTATATTGAGTAATAGACTTGAAAATGTAGGTTTTTTTAATGTAGAAGTAGAAAGTGATACTCTCGAGGTAACAGATAAGAAAAAGGGAGCTCGTTATAAGGTAACTCCTGGAATACAGTATAAAATAAATGAAGTTACTTTTTTGAATGACTCTACTCCACTACAACAGTTAATTTACGATGCAAAAAGATGGTCAAAGTTAAGAGAAGGTAAGCCTTATAATCTTGATCAAATAAAGGATGAACGCGTTCGATTTGATAATTATGTCAAGAATAAAGGATATTATTATTTTAGTCCGAATAACTTGCTAATTCAAGTAGATAGTAGTGTAGGGAATCATAAAGTGGATTTATTTGTCAAAGTAAAAGACGATACTCCCAAGCCTGCTTTGAAATCTTATACTATTGATAAAATTTATGTTTTTGCGGATTATGAGATTTCCGATAGTGAGTATTTGAGCAAATTAGATTCAGCTTACCAACATAAGGATTTGACAATTGTGGATCCTACGGGTAAGTTTAAACCTACAATCTATGACCGAACAATCTATTTAGAAAAAGGAGAAACCTATAATCGAAATGACCATAATTTATCATTGAATAGATTAGTCAACTTAGGGGTGTTTAAGTTTGTAAAGAACTCCTTTGAAATATCGGATAGTATAAATAATAAGTTAGATGCCTATTACTTTCTGACACCAGATAACCCAAAGGCAATTCGATTAGAATTATTAGGGAAAACCAATTCAGCAAGTTACAATGGTGCTGAGTTAAATCTGAACTGGAGTAATAAGAATTTCTTTAGAGGAGCTGAACTATTCTCTGTTTCAACATATGGTGGGGCTGACTTCCAATCTTCTTCTAAGAATAATGGATATAACGTATATAAAGCGGGTATTGAGGCGAGTTTAACTTGGCCTAAACTGATTGCTCCAATTGATTTTAATCCTTCAACAGGTTTTGTACCGAAGACCAGAGCAACTGTGGGTTATGAATTTTTACAAAGAAGTAAGTTGTATTCTTTAAATTCTTTTAAAGCCTCTTGGGGATATTTGTGGAAACAAAGTAGTACAATCGAACACCAGTTTAATGTATTAGAAACAAATTATGTTAGTCCCAATAATGTCACTGATTTATACAGAGAGTATGCAGCAGGTAATCCTTCACTTGAAAGGATATTGGACAAACAGTTAATATTTGGACCTACATATACATTTACTTATACTAATACCATGAAACAGTATAAGAAAAATACTTTTTACTATAGAGGATCTTTAGATTTCTCAGGTAATATTACTGGATTGTTAATGGGGGCAGATGTAGATAGTGATAAAGAAAAGACCATTTTAGGGGTTCCTTTTAGTCAGTATGTTAAAACAGAACACGACTTTAGACATTATTTAAAGTTGGGTAAGAATTCTCAATTCGTAAGCCGTATTCACGCTGGAGTTGGAGTAGCTTATGGTAACTCTAAGAATATGCCTTACACAAAACAGTTCTATGTAGGTGGATCTAATAGTATTCGCGCGTTTAGAGCTCGTACACTTGGACCTGGAAGTTTCGACCCCCATACTATTGATTCAAAGTTCATACCTGATCAATCTGGAGATATGATTATTGAAATGAATTTTGAGTACAGAAAAAAGCTTTTTAGTATTTTACATGGAGCGCTTTTTGTAGATGCAGGGAATATTTGGAATTTGAATGATGTATCGGACAGACCTGGTGGTAAAATAGGATCAGATTTTTATAAAGAATTTGCAATTGGTGCAGGAGCAGGATTGCGATTTGATATTACATTTTTAGTGGTGCGATTCGACTTTGCCTTTCCATTGCGTATTCCGTATAATCAATCAGGAGAGCGTTGGGTAATTGACGACATTCGATTTGGTGACAAACAATGGCGCAAGGATAACTTGATGTTTAACTTCGCAATTGGGTATCCTTTCTAAAAATTGTGGAATTATTACACAAGATGAGTTGTGGAAAATGGAGTGTTTGTAGATAGTATACTTTTTGTAAAAAAAATAATTAAAGTATAATATGTTGATAATCTATTGTATAAGTGGTAAAGTCGAGGCTTTTGTAAATTTGGCATGATATTTACTACTTTATTTAGTATAAGGTGTTATAAAAATGAGATGAAAGTCTCGCTAAGAAAAAGAAAATTAAGTGTTTGTTTAAAGAAATTATGCTACTTAATTAAGTAGCAAGTAGATCGTTAGTAAGGTGAAGAAGAGAAATCTTCAGGTAAGTAGGGAGCAATAGCTCCCTTTTACCGTTTATAGGGGTTATTTTTAAATGTAGTTAGTTTCTCAATAAGAAAAACATTAAATTTGCGTTTAGCACTTAAAAAGATATATATAATATGAGTCACAAGATTCTTGTAATAGATGATGATGTTCCATTTTGCGAAATGCTAAAAACTTTCTTAAGTAAAAAAGGATATATAGTAGCCAATGCATTTAATAGCGTGGAAGCACAACAATTAATAGGTAAAGAATGTTATGATATCGTATTAACGGATGTGAGGTTACCTGATAGTGATGGTATAGAATTGTTAAAGCATATAAAGGCAACTTGTATTTCTACACAAGTAATTTTAATGACAGGGTATACTGAGATTAAAACAGCAGTTAACGCAATGAAATTAGGTGCTTTTGATTATGTTGCTAAACCTATTAATCCTGACGAGATCTTACTGACAATCAAACAGGCTTTAGATAAAAAGAACATTGTGGTGCACGATGTAAAAGATCTTTCACCTGATAATAACGCTAAGACTAAGGAAACAGTTACAAATGAAGATGAATATGTAAAAGGAAATAGCAAGGTTTCTAAGCAATTGAATGAATATATTGAATTAGTTGCTCCAACCAATATGTCTGTACTAATTATTGGAGATAGTGGAACAGGGAAAGAGCATATAGCGCATTCTATACATTTAAAAAGTAAACGCAAAGACAAACCGTATATAGCAGTAGATTGTGGTGCGATTCCAAAAGATTTAGCTTCAAGTGAGTTTTTTGGTCATATCAAAGGATCATTTACAGGAGCTGTAACGGATAAAGTTGGACATTTTGAAGCTGCAAATGGTGGTACTATCTTTTTGGATGAAGTCGGTAATTTGTCCTATGAAGTACAAGTTCAATTACTGAGAGCACTTCAAGAAAGAAAGGTTAAGCCAGTAGGTAGTAGTACGGAGATCGACGTTGATATTAGAGTTATTGCAGCTACGAATGAAGATTTGCCTAAAGCAGTGAGAGAAGGTGAGTTTAGAGAGGATTTGTATCACAGATTAAATGAATTTGGTATCGTTGCTCCAAAGCTTGCAGATAGAGGAGAAGATATTTTGATGTTTGCAAATTACTTCTTGAAGAAATCAAATAGAGAGCTCGAAAAGAATGTAAACAAATTTTCTGGTGAAGTAGAACGTGTTTTCTTAACTTATGAATGGCCAGGAAACCTTAGAGAGATGAAGAATATAATTAAGCGTTCTGTATTGTTAACTCGTGGTGATGTGGTAGAAGAAAATGTGTTACCTGAAGAGATACTCAATCCTCGAATTAACACTCATTCGACAGATATTGTGTCTGCAGGACAGGAAGAAGATTTGAAGCTCTTTTCATCTCGCAATGAAGAACAAGCTATTCGAACAGCATTGGAAAAGGTTAAGTTTAATAAGACAAAAGCAGCTCAAGTACTTGGCATAGATAGAAAGACATTGTATAATAAGATGAAATTGTATAATATCGAATTATAGCATTAAAAAAGGCGTTTGAACCAAGTTCAAACGCCTTTTTTGCGTTAAAGTGTATAGTAATTATTGTAAAGGGTTTGTTTCATCAGCTATGCTAACTGTTTGCGAGGTCGTTTTGAACGATTTGTCAAACTCGAATAAAGCAATATCACTTGCTTTAGCTCCTCCTGCAAGTTTTAGTCTGTCTAATAACTCAAGAGCAAGTTTTTCTTCTTCTCTTTGTTCTGTTACTAACCATTGTAGAAAATTCCAAGTCGCCCAGTCTTTTTCTTCAAAAGCAAGTGTCACTATATTGTATATAGCATCTGTGTTTTTTACTTCTTGAGCATATACCATTTCGAAACATTCTAATACGTTTTTTGGCTCTTTTCCTGGAGCTCCAATAGCTTCTATTTTTACAGTAGATCCTCTTTCTTGTACATACTCAATTATTTTAGCCATATGTATTCTTTCTTCATGCGAATGTTTCATTAGAAAGTCTTTTACTCCTGCCATTTTTGCTTCATCTGCCCAACAAGCAAGCATTAAGTAAATTTGAGCAGACACTGCTTCTAAAGTAATTTGTTTGTTTAAAGCTTGTGTTAGTGCTGTAGATAATCGATTTGTTTTCATAATTCTTTCTTTTTCATTTTTAAATTATACTGTAAAGGTATAAAATATTAGTTTTTTTTATTCGTTAATGTGTTGATTTTTAGTTAGTTTTAATTCGTATTCATTAAAAATAAGTTTAATTAGATTTTTAGACCATTATTTCTTTTTTACCTTTGTGTAAATTCAAAACGTACTATGGATATAAAAACACTGATTCATCATAATTTAGATGAACTATTGTATTTGGCAGATAAGAAAGAAATTTTAAATACTGATCTTGTAGTTGAAATAGGAGCTTATGTTGGAGCTGCTGTTTTAAGAGGTAGATTCGCAGATAAAAAGGAGGTGACAGTCGATGAAATTAATGGTGTTTTTGGGATTATTGGGGATTTTTGTAAGATGAGTTTTGGTAGAAGCTTTACAGTTGTTCACTATAGAAAAATGACCAAATTAGCTAATGATTTACTTCAAGAAACTACTTTTGATGCAGATCTTGAAGATTTTATTAATCGCATAAGAAATTAAAGGATCGTAATCCTTTACATTATACTTTTATCAGAGCTTAGGGACGTTGTCTTTAGGCTCTTTTATTTTGTGCTAAACTATCATTATTTGTAATAGCTGAGTTTTAGAAGTGTTTTTTATTAAATATATAAGAGAAATATAGCTGTGTTGCTAATGTTTTACAGAAAATATGTAAACTTAAATAAGTAGATTTTTTTTTATAAATTGTGAGTAACCAAATACTTATAATTATGAAAATTAAAACCATACCGAGTGCAAGTAATGCGCATCATTACCAGCTACTGATAAAAGACCTTCTGGAAAACTCGTTAAGAGTCAATCCCAATCATGAAATTGTATACAAAGATCAGGAGAGGTTAAACTACTATCAATTGTATGATCGAATTAAACAATTGTGTAATATGTACGGTGTGCTGGGGCTTGATGGTGGAAGCGTTGTAGGAGTTATTGATTATGATAGTCATCGTTTTTTAATGAATTACTTCGCTGTGCCTATAACAGGAAACGTGTTACACACAGTGAATTGGCGTTTAGCACCTGAGCAGATTTTGTATACAATCAATCATGCCGAGGATGAGGTTTTAATTGTCCACGAAGATTTTTTACCTGTTGTTGAGACATTTTTTGATCGATTGGAAACGGTAAAAAAGATTATTGTCATTAAAGAAAAGGGAAGTAAGATAAATACGACTATTGTTATTGATGGTTTCTTTGATGAGTTACTATTAGAACAATCTACGATATATGAGTTTCCAGAGTTTAGTGAGGAAGCTATAGCGACCTTGTTTTATACCACTGGGACGACAGGGAATCCAAAAGCTGTTTACTTTTCACATCGACAGTTGGTATTGCATACGATGGTGGAGAGTAGTGTACTATCAATGATGAATGAAGCTTTCAAGATAAAATCATCAGATGTCTATTTGCCATTAACACCAATGTTTCATGTGCATGCTTGGGGTCTACCTTATTTAGCAACTACTTTAAGCCTAAAACAAGTGTATGTAGGTAAATTCGAACCTCAAAGCTTTATTGATATATTTAGAAGAGAAAAGCCTACAATTTCGCACTGCGTTCCTACAATCCTAAATATGTTGTTATCAAGTCCTGCTGCAAGAGATATTGACTTGTCGACTTGGAGTGTATTAATCGGAGGGTCGGCTCTAAGCAAACCTTTAGCTAAGCGAGCGTTAGATAGAGGAATTTCTGTTGTGACTGGATATGGAATGTCGGAAACTTGTCCTTTGTTAACTTCGTCATACTTGTCCTTAGTAACAATTAAAAATGATATAGAATCTCAGTTAGATATTCGTACAATGACGGGTAGAGCAGCTCTATTAGTCGATCTGAAAATAGTAGATGAGGAAGGTAGGGAAGTGCCTAAAGACGGAAAATCATTAGGGGAAATTATTGTACGTGCTCCTTATTTGACAATGGGGTACTACAAAGAAAAAGAGAAAGGAGAAGAACTTTGGCAAGGTGGTTATTTGCATACAGGTGATATTGCTTGGATAAATGAGAATAACGATATTAAGATTGTAGATCGTTCTAAGGATGTCATTAAAACAGGAGGGGAATGGATGTCTTCTTTGGCTTTAGAGGAAATGATTGGCAGTTACCAAGGAATTAATGATGTTGCTGTTATAGGAGTTCCTGATGTTAAATGGGGAGAACGACCTTTTGCTCTTGTTGTATGTAAAGAGGGCTTTACACTCAGCGAACAAGAGTTGAAAGACCATATGCAAAAGTTTGTAGATCAGAAGAAAATTAATAAATGGGCTATACCTGATCGATTTGTATTTGTAGAAGTAATTCCAAAGACAAGTGTTGGCAAAATAAGTAAAAAGAAAATTAGAGAAATGTACGCAAGTCACGAAATATAAGGATTTTTTGAAATGCTTGTAAAAATAAGGTATCTTTCAGCCGACAAAATAACTACCTTAAAAATGAAATTAAAACAAGAACAAAACAATCAATCAAAAAGGCAGACTAAGAAGTTTTTTAAACAACTTAGCTTTGCTTTATTAGCCTTTGGTTCTCTGTCAGTTCATGCACAGAAGAAGCCTTTAGATCACAGTGTATACGATAGTTGGGAATCTATTGGAACCAAACAGTTTTCCAATAATGGACAATGGATATTATATCAAGTAACTCCTCAAGAAGGTGATAAGACTTTATTTATCAAAACAACAGACGGTCAAAAAGAATTAAAAGTAGAAAGAGGTGAGAAACCTATCTTTACAGGAGATTCTAACTATGCACTATTTTCAATTAGACCTACTTATGCTGATCTAAAAGCTGTGAAAGTAAAGAAGAAGAAAGAAGATGAAATAGCAAAAGATTCGTTGGGTATTTTTAACTTAAAGTCAGGTGCTGTAGATAAAATAGCTAATATTAAGTCGTTTAAAACACCAGATAAAAAAGGTGATTTTGTAGCGTATTTACTAGAGAAAGTAAAAGATTCTGCTAATGCTAAAGATTCTAAAGCTCCTAAGAAAAAAACAAGTAAGGACGCTCCTTTAGATTTAGTTTTAAAGGACTTGGTAAATAACGATGATACCGTATTTACAGATGTTGTTGATTACTACTTTGATGATAATGGACAGTATTTGGTTATTGTAACAAAAGACCCAAAACAAAAGGAGAAAGAGGATAAGGCTAAGAAAGAGGTAGAATCTAAAGAGAAAGAGAATATTGAATCAAGCGATGTGGTAAAAGTGACTGAACAGACTTCTGAAGTCGAAGAAAGTAAAGGACCTTTTGGCGTATTTGTCGTTGATTTAAAGACGAAAAAGAAAACAACCTTATTAGAAGGTAAAGGAAAGTATACGCAGTTTAATTTTGATGAGAGTGGTAAACAATTGGCATTTGTAGCAAATGACGATGAAGAGAAAACACTTGTCAAAACATACAAGGTTTATTATTCTACGTTGCCTCGAGAAGCAAGTGAAATAGCTACTGATAAAACAACAGGTGTACCAAATAACTGGGTAATATCAGAAAATTATAAACCTCAGTTTAGTAAGAATGGAAAGCGTATGTTTCTTGGAATAGCACCTACTCCAGTAGCTAAGGACACTACTTTAATAGCAGAGGATCATGCGGTAGTTGATATCTGGCATTACAAAGAGGATTACATTCAGCCACAGCAATTAGTCAATTTAGAGAAAGATTTAAAAAAATCATATTTAGCGACAATTGATTTAACTCGTAATAAGGGAATTTTAGCTTTAGCGGATCAGACATTAGATAGAATGCAGTTAGTGGACGAGGGAAATAGCAATATTGTCTTTGGTTCTACTGATTTTGGTAAAAGAGTTGAGAGACAATGGAATATTTCTGGATCAGCCTCTTATTATATCGTAGATGTTAATACAGGTAAAAGAACAGAAGTTGTTAGTGATTTACCTGGTTTAGCGCGCATCTCGCCTAAAGGAACTGCTGTTGTTTATTATAATAGTGAAGAAGGTAATTGGTACGCTTATGATGTTAAAACGAAAATTACTAAACATTTGAATAAGCAATTGTCTGTATCTTTTGCAGATGAGCAGTTTGATATGCCTGATAATGCAAGTGCATACGGAATTAAAGGCTGGACAGATAATGATGAGTCAGTATTGATTGGAGATCGCTACGATATTTGGGAGTTTTTCTTAAATAGCAATAAGGCACCACGTATGGTTACCAATGGTTATGGTCGTGAACATAAAGTTAGTTTTGATATATTGAATTTAGATTCGGATAAGAAATCGTATAACCGATCAGAACATTTAATATTTGCTGCTTTTAACGAGTTGAATAAAGATGCAGGTTATTATAGCGGAGTGATTAAAGGTAATAAGATTCCTGAGAAGTTGTGGATGCAACCGTATAGTGGATTTAATTCTCTATTTAAAGCTAAAAATGCCAAAGTCTATGGTTATGTGAAAGGATCTTTTAAAGAATCGATTAATCTATACGTGACTAAAGATTTTAAAGAGGAAGTAAAGTTGAGTAATCTAAATGCGCAACAAGCTAATTATAATTGGGGAACAAATGAATTAATTCACTGGACAACTCCAAAAGGCTACGAGGCCACAGGTGTATTGTTTAAACCAGAGAATTTTGATCCAAATAAGAAGTACCCAATGATCGTGTATTTCTATGAGAAGTTGTCTGATAATTTGCATCGCTATGAAGCTCCTGCACCTACACCTTCAAGATTGAATATTCCATTTTATGTTAGTAATGAGTATTTGGTGTTTACACCAGATATTAGTTATGTAGATGGATATCCAGGTAAATCGGCAGAGGAGTTTATTAATTCAGGAGTAGAGTTTTTAAAGCAAAATTCTTGGGTTAATCCAGATAAAATTGCAATTCAAGGACAGAGTTGGGGAGGTTATCAAGTAGCACATTTAATTACAGTAACTGATATGTATGCTGCTGCTTGGTCTGGTGCTCCAGTTGTCAATATGACATCTGCTTATGGAGGTATCCGTTGGCAAAGTGGTATGAGTCGTCAATTTCAATATGAAAAAACACAAAGTAGAATAGGACAGACTCTTTGGGATGGATATGATTTGTATATTGAAAATTCACCATTATTCAATATGCCAGCTGTTACTACACCTGTGGCAATTATGCATAATGATAACGATGGAGCTGTGCCTTGGTACCAAGGAATAGAAATGTTTATGGCTTTGCGCCGTTTAGGTAAACCAGCTTGGTTACTTAACTACAATGGCGATGAGCATAACTTGATGAAACGTCAAAATCGAAAGGATATTCAAATTCGACAACAACAATTTTTTGATTACTATCTAAAAGATGCTAAAGCACCTGTATGGATGGTTAAAGGAATACCTGCAACAATGAAAGGTAAAGATTGGGGATTTGACCTTGTAGAGGATAAAGTGGAATAGTTATTTTAATTATAAAGTTTAAAAGAGCAATACTTCGAAAAGTATTGCTCTTTTACTTTTATATATTTAGGTGGTTTGGCGTATTTTTTTGAAAAGAAAAGTTTAATTGACTCTCAAGCCATATAAAAGTTGTTGAATCAGTTTTAAGCTCTCCCTCAAACCAATTGCACCAGGCCATTTCAATGTAAAGGTTGTTTTTTACTAATAAATAATAATCGTAATCAATTCCCTTGTCAAATGCCATTATGGGATATTGCTTTTTGATTTTCCACTTGTTCTTTTGTAAGAAGTCTACGATAGCATTCCAACTTGTTGTCGGTATATCCGTTACTATTTCCACTAATTGATTTTCTATGGTTAAGTTTTACAAATGTAATAGAAGTTATGAGTTTTTTAAAAAAGTAGTTATTTATAGATAACTTTTATGTTCACTTAAAAATCAAGTAAATTTGCTTTAAGCAAAAGATATAGTTTAAAATAGATATGAAAGAAATAGAAGGAATATACAAAGCGCAATTAGTTATACAAGAAATGTCTTTAGCACTTATAATGAAAGTGGCTTTAAAAGGTGATAATCTTGAAGTTAGTATAGATTTACCAGAACAGGGAGCTGTTGGTTTACAAGCTACCCAAGTATCTTTTGAGAATAGTACCCTTGTCTATCAAGTGAAAGAGATTGGAATGCTGTACCAAGGGATTTACAGTGAGCAAAAGTTTAAAGGAAGTGCTAAACTACAAGAACAAGAAATAGAAGTAGAATTTGAAAAAACGGAGATTAAATTGCCAGGGGATACAACTTTAGTGAGTACTGAGGATGAACTCAAAGAATTGGCTGCTCAAGAAAAAGGGGCGTTTAAGTATCAAGTTAAAGACTATTTTCAAAGACCTAAATCTTCTGGTTTTCAATTGTCTCCTAATGGTAAATATCTTTCTTACAGAGAAAAAGATGAGCGAAATAAACGTCACGTTTATGTGAAAGAGATTGAAACAGGTATTGTAACTCGTGTAATAGAAGAAGCAGGGGAGCTTGTACGTGGATATGGTTGGATAAATGATGATCGCTTGGCTTATGTGATGGATCAAGGAGGGAACGAAAATTATCATATTTACGCTGTAGATGTTGACGGTTCAAATAATATAGATCTAACGCCTTTTGATAATGTTCAAGCTGGTATTCTAAATATGCTGAAAGAGCAAAAGGATTATATCATTATTACAATGAATTTAGAAAATGCCCAAGTATTTGAACCTTATAAAATTAATATCAATACAGGAGAGTATGTAAAGTTATTTACAAATGATGATCCTACAAATCCTGTTGCAGACTACGATTTTGATAAAGATGGTGTGCTGAGAGGATATTCTAAAATGCTAAATGGGATTCAAACACAATACTTTTATAAAGCTATAGGGGAGAATGAGTTTACATTGTTCCATACTGTTAATTGGTCAGATACTTTCTCTTTGTTGGCTTTTAATTATGCTTCAGAGAATAAAGATGAGGCTTATGTGCTTACTAATTTAGATTCTGACAAACAGCGTATAATTCTCTATGATTTTAAAACTAAATCGATACTCAAGGAAGTTTATTCAAATTCTGAATATGATGCTTCTATTATAGGTCTTTCACGTAATAGAAATTGGGAAATTGACTATTTAGGTTACGAAGGTGATAAAGTTGTTATTGAGCCAGTCAGTGATACTTTTAAGAAAATCGACCAAGACCTACAAAACCATTTTGGAGGTTACGAATATTCTATTGTTGCCAAGACAGAGAAAGAAGATCGCTATCTGATTATTGTTCAAAGCGATAAATTGTATGGTAAATATTATAATTATGATAGAGATACTGGAGCAATCTCTTTATTGTATGATTTAATGCCTCAGTTAAAAGAACAAGATATGGCTGAGATGAGGCCTATTTCTTTTCTAAGTCGAGATGGAGTTAAGTTGCATGGCTATATTACCTTGCCTAAAGAAGTGCATCAAGGTCAACGTGTTCCATTAGTGGTTAATCCTCATGGAGGGCCACAGGGAATTAGAGATAGTTGGGGGTTCAATCCAGAAACACAATTATTTGCAAGTAGAGGATATGCAACTTTGCAAGTTAATTTTAGAATCTCCGGTGGATATGGAAAGGAATTCTTTACTTCAGGGTTTAAACAAATTGGGCGAAAAGTGATGGATGATGTAGAGGATGGTGTACATTATGTTATTACAAAAGGATGGATAGATGCTTCAAAAATTGCTATTTATGGTGCAAGTCATGGTGGATATGCAACATTAATGGGATTGGTCAAGACGCCCAACTTATATTGTTGTGGAGTTGACTATGTTGGTGTATCAAATATTTTTACTTTTTTTGAATCGTTCCCCGAATATTGGAAACCATACAAGGAAATGGTTAAAGAGATCTGGTATGATTTAGATAATGAACAGGAAAGAGAAATAGCTAAAGAAGTTTCACCTATTTTTCAATTAGACAGGATATCTAAACCGTTATTTGTCGTTCAAGGAGCAAATGATCCACGTGTAAAGATTGCAGAATCTGATCAAATAGTAAGTGCATTAAGAAAAAGAGGATTTGATGTTCCTTATATGGTAAAATATGATGAAGGACATGGGTTTGCTAAGGAAGAGAATAGTATTTCTTTTTATGAAACAATGATGGGGTTTTTGTCAATGCATTTAAAGTAAGTATAACGAGTGAAATTTAAAATTGTAAGGAGATTACGCAATAGAACATTGCTGTAATTATTTAGTTTTGAGTTTTATCAATTTGTTTTCTTAATAGAGGCTTTTTAGT
>NZ_WSPP01000268.1:0-6213 GCF_009767705.1 Myroides sp. LoEW2-1
GTTCTACTATAAAATCATAGACATATTGAAAGCCAAATTTAATTGGCAAACGCGAACTATATTCATTTGCTTCTTCTACAGAATAAATAATAGTCTTCGTTTTGATATTTTCTTTGACAATATTCATCATCGCTTGGACAATAATTGTCCCAAGTCCCTTTCCTTGTTTAGATTCTTTTAGCCATAACCCCAGCTCAACAGTTTCATCGTTTATATCGTGAATACCACAACTACCAACAAATTCATTATTCTTTGTATCTAAAACAACCAGCACCATTGCAGCTCCTCGTTCAAATTCTACTCGAGAACTTCTTATATATTCTTTTGTAAACTCAATGTTCTTTACAGGGTCAAAACTTAAGTACTTAGACACTTCTTCAGTTAAATTATCATAGATATCATAGAGAAAGTCATTAGATATTGGCACAAACTTCAAATGGTCTATTTCGTAACTAAAGTCTTCAATAGACACAATATTTCTCTGTTGATCTTTAACCATGTTTATAATGGTTTCTAAATCGTAAATCAAACATTGTTCAATTCCATCCTTAGCCTTTACCCCAAAGATTGACTCCTTGTTTGCAATCAATAATTCCCTTGTATAAAACCAAGCGTGATCGTAAAACAATACAGGATCTAAAGAAGCCCACAGCGCATCATCTTCTATCTGACTAAGATATGGAGGCCACAAATATTTTGAATGTTGACTCCATATATCTTCTCCAAAACTCAACCCATCAAACTCAGTCGTGTTGATAAAAACTTCCCACTGTAATCCAATGGCTTTTGCTACTTTCAACAATACACGCAAAATCAAATCTTGATTATTGCTATCCACGGTCAAACGCTCAAGTAAATATGCCACAACGATAGGAGTAGAAATAACTAAACCACCTTTTTGTTCAATTTGATTAGCTAAAGTAACAAGCGCCATGCGTTGTTCGTGAGTACTTCCCCTTTCGATTACTTGTATTAATGCGGGAATATTATGGGCTCTACCTTCCCAATGAACTAACCTATCCCAGGGAATTTGATTAAAATCAATCTTACTTCTATTCAACTCTCTATTCTTTTTAAATAACACATCCTTGATTTAAAAGTAAATCAATTTATTTTTTCGCATTGGGTTTTCGATACTGTAACATATTCAACACTTTCTCCTCGCTGATGTTTCTAACAAATGAATTGTGATACACATATCCTAACTTCTCAGCTATTTTTATACTTCCACTATTGTCTTTTTCAACATTGTAGATTAAGTAATCTACATCTAAATTATCCTTAGTGTAATCTTCTAACCCCTTAATCAATTCAGTACCATATCCCTTGCCGAAAGCAGCTTCTTTCAACCATATTCCAAGTGAAATTGACTCATCGTTAATATCGTGTAATCCACAACAACCGATAAACTCACCTGTCTCTTTATTGCTTGCTACCAATGTGATATCAAGTCCTTTTTCTAATTGACCTAAGCTATAATCGATAAAGCCCTGTGTATCTTCGAGTTTCCCCGTCGGTACAAAAGGAAGAAACTTTGCTACCACAGGTGTCAAAGCATCAAAAATATCTTGTTTATACTTTTCACTTACTATCTCAAAATGCAAACGATCGGTATCGAAAGCAATATCTTTACTAAATCCCATATATTATATTATTTATTTTTTAAAAAACGACAATAAACGAAGTTCTGTGTAGTCTCAAAAGGAGTCATGTGATCACTATAGAAGTAGTCCTGCAGACTAAAATGTCCTTCAAATAGATTGCTAATATCTTCTGCATTATACTGTATAATTTCTAACCCACTGCATTTTAAAGGACCTTGTTTTGAAAATGTTGCCATAACAATTCCTCCTTCTACTGCACTACTTACCAATTCGCTATACTGTTTTGCCTCTTGTGCAGTTAAGAAATGAAAAACGGCTCTGTCATGCCAAATAGCATACTTCTCACTAGGATGAAAGTCCGTAATATTACTTTCTATCCAAGTTACTTGATGAGCTTTGTCCCCTAACCTTTTCTTTGCACGTTCAAGGGCTGACTTAGAAATATCTAAAACAGTAATATCTGTATAACCTGCTTCTATCAAATGATCAACAAGGTTACTATCACCCCCGCCAATGTCAATTATCTTAACATCTTTGGGTAGATTAAAATCAGTTATCAACTTGAGTGAATGAACAGGCTTAACTTGCGTCCAACTCACTTGGTCCGCAGTTTTTGTATTGTAAACACCTTCCCAGTGTTCTTTTACTTTATCCATAAAAAATTACGTAATAGAAATACAAAAGTAATGAATCCAAAATATAAGGAGTCAATTATAAAAGCAAAATAAAACATAAAGGCTTTTCTCCTTCTCGAATGTAAATAAAGATAATCCACTGATAGCATATTTCTAAGAATATAGACATTTCACAAAACAGTCAATTTGGGCTAATGCAGTTAGCGTACCCTTTCCTTTTAGAACTAACCTCATCTTATTTTCACAAGGTTTAATTCAATATTTACGACTACCAAGATCCTAATTAAGAGAAGTAGAGTAAAAATCTTATTTTTAACAAAAACATATCTTACTAATAACGAACACGATAAAGATTATACGCAAAAAAGGTTGATATTTTTCCAATAATCTATTTGCAGAAATCAAAAAGTCGCAGTATGTTTGCATCCGCATTAGAGAAGTAATTATCTAAGCAACGGAGAGGTGCCGGAGTGGTAACGGAGCAGATTGCTAATCTGTCATCGGGTAACCGATGCCAGGGTTCGAGTCCCTGTCTCTCCGCTAAGTTTTCGGGGTGTAGCGTAGCCCGGTCATCGCGCCTGGTTTGGGACCAGGAGGTCGCAGGTTCGAATCCTGCCACCCCGACAAAAAAACTTAAGCTTATATATTATTTTTAAATGATGACCTTAATCGGGGTGTAGCGTAGCCCGGTCATCGCGCCTGGTTTGGGACCAGGAGGTCGCAGGTTCGAATCCTGCCACCCCGACTTTTTCGGCATCAAAATGTGCCTAAATCCGTAAGTATCAATTACTTACGGATTTTTTTTATTTTTAAATATATCATAATAATCCATTGTAAATCAATCTAAATGTGAGCTATTAGGTGAGCTATTTTTAAAAGGTAAATTAGCTCACCGAATCGAGTTTAACTAATTGTATTTCAATAAATTAAATACAATTTATTTTAGTTTAATTCAGTGCTTTTTGGTCTTGTTTGAGTACTATTCAGGTGAGTAGTTTTTAAAAACCATATCAAAACAGTTCGGTTAACATTAAAATAGATTGATATGAAAACAAAAAACACATTTGGAATACACTTCATTATACGTGTTTCTAATTCAAACAAAACAGTCCCATCCCTTATATACGCTAGGGTTACAGTAAACGGACAACGAACAGAAATTTCTTTAAAACTAAAAATATCCCCTACTTCTTGGGATAACATTAAAGGAAAAGCAAAAGGAAAAAGTGAGGACACGGTTCGAATCAACGCACATATTGAGCGAGTACGTTCCCTCATTACAGATGCCTATCATCAATTAGTTCAACAAAAAAGAGTTGTCTCTATTGGAGCTGTTAAAAACATCTTTCTCGGACATGATGATACAGAATCATCACTTTTAAAGCTTATAGACTATCACAGAGAGATTGCTACAAGTAAATTAGCTTATGGTACGCTAAAGAACTACTTTTCTACGGAAAAGTACCTTAAAAGCTATTTGCGTAAAGTACACAATCGAACTGACATCTATTTAAGTGAGATTAACTACAAATTTATCTTCGACTTTGAAAACTTCCTGAGAAACTGCAAACCTATTCATAAACATCAACCATTAAATAACAATGGTATTATGAAACACATTGAAAGATTTAAAAAGTTAATCAACTTAGCTATTACAATGGAATGGATGGAGAAAGATCCCTTTACCAAATATAAACTTCAATTTGAGAAGACAGAAAGAGGACACCTAACTAAATCAGAACTTGAAATCCTTGTCAACAAGAATTTCGCTATTGAACGATTACAATCCGTTCTTGATATGTTTTTGTTTAGTTGTTATACTGGCCTAGCTTATATAGATATCTTTCACTTAGCACCTCAAAATATAGCAAAAGGAAGTGATGGAAAAGATTGGATTATATCAAGTAGAGAGAAAACTAAAATACCTGTAAGGGTTCCACTATTACCTGAAGCTTTAGAACTAATTGAAAAATACAAGGACCATCCTATTGCTTTTGCCAAAGGCAAACTGTTTCCTGTTATTAGTAACCAACGAATGAATGGTTACTTAAAAGAGATTGCCATTATATGTGAAATAGACAAAAACTTATCTTTTCATTTAGCCAGACATACCTTTGCTACAACCATTACACTAAACAATGGTGTACCTATTGAGTCAGTGAGTAAGATGCTTGGGCATACGGCTATTAAAACAACTCAAATTTATGCTAAAGTATTAGAACATAAATTGGGTGAAGATATGGATAACCTAAGAGAAAGAAGACTTATTCAGGAAAATCACAAGTACAACTTTGAAGAGTCAAATTAAACCTTCCAAAGACAATAGAACTAAACCAGTACATACAAATTGTTATTTAGGGTTAGAACTAAGCTTATAGCGGCTTAAAACAAATCAAAACTAACCCTAAATACTATTAATTATGAAAGTAGAATTTATTACAAAAGAAGACCTTGAGATTTTTAAACAAGAGATTATTACTGAGATAAGAAGGTATAGCCCTTTTAATAGAAAGAAAGATCAAGAAATAAAACAATGGATTAAAAGCTATGAGGTAAGAAAGCTTCTTGGTATTTCTCCTGGTACCTTGCAAAACATGAGACTAAATGGTACCATACCATTTAAAAAGATTGGTGGATTGATGTTTTATAGATACGAAGATATTTTAACGATGATGGAGAGTGAATGAAATAAAACACCCCAACTTAGCGATAGTTGGGGTGTTATTCTATTTTGAAAATGAAGGACTTACTTTGCACCTCTTTTCTAAATAGATAAATAAATTGTATTTTTATATTTTAACCTTACAATTACTAAAAATCTAATGATAGAAAATTTTGAACTCGACTATGACGCTTTTTTAAGATCTATTAAAAGAAATGGGGATGTACCACATTCATTTCTATTAGGCGCTGGTGCTTCAATAAGCTCAGGTATTCAATCTGCTTATGATTGTATATGGGAATGGAAAAAAGATATCTATATTTCTAAAAATATTAATGCAGGGGAATTTTATAAAGATCACAAAAATGAAGCTGTAAGAAAAAGTATACAAACATGGTTGGATACCCAAGGAATATTTCCTAAACTAGATTCTATAGAAGAATATTCTTTTTATGCAGAAAAAGCATATCCAATAGCTGATGATAGAAGAAAATATTTCTTTGATTTAATAGAAAACAAAGAACCTTATATTGGTTACAAGTTATTATGTCTATTATCTGAGTTTGGCATTGTTAAATCAGTCTGGACTACTAATTTTGATGGATTAATAGTTAGAGCTAGTTATCAAAATAATCTTACACCAATAGAAATAACCCTTGATAATTCAGATAGAATTTTCAGAAATCAAAGTACTAGAGAATTATTATGTATTGCTCTACATGGAGACTATAAATACTCAACTTTAAAGAATACAAATACTGAATTAGATAGTCAAAATGATTTATTTAAAAAACAGTTAGCTAACTATCATATAGATAAAAATCTTATCGTTAGTGGATACAGCGGTCGAGACATCTCATTAATGACAGCCTTAGAAACTGCTTTTAGTCAGCCTGGTAGTGGCAGGTTATATTGGTGTGGATACGGAAGTGTTATAAATGATGATGTAAAAAAATTAATTACTTCAATTAGACAAAATGGTAGAGAAGCGTATTATATTTCAACTGATGGTTTTGACAAGACATTAATTCATCTAGTTAAAACTATCTCTGATGGAAATAAGAATCTATCAACTAAGTTACAGAAAACTTTAGAAAACACGTCTGCTACAGATAACATCAAAACAATATTTAGTTTAGATTTTACAAAAACAGATAAATTTATTAAAAGTAATTTACATCCTATTGTTTTCCCAAAAGAAGTTTTTCAATTTGAGATTGATTACAAAAATGAAACACCATGGAAATTCTTACGAGAATTAACAGCAAATACTAATATTGTTGCAGTTCCTTTTAAAAGGAAAGTATTTGCA
>NZ_WSPP01000269.1:0-17528 GCF_009767705.1 Myroides sp. LoEW2-1
AAGAATATTACAGATCTATATCCTCATAACTATAAAACGTTAATCACAGACACTATATAAGAATAATTACATCTCACAAGGTGTACTTGCTCGGGAGGATACATTACAAAAGATGAAGAAGGTAATCTGTGGATCAGAATTAACAGACAAAAGACAGATGCTAATATTACTATACCACTACTTCCAAAAGCTATTGAGATAATGGAAAAACATAAAGATCATCCTGATTGCATTGGAAAAGACGTAGTGCTTCCTGTTCGCTCTAATCAAAAGATGAATGAGTATTTAAAAGAGATTGCTTCACTGTGTGAAATAAGTGAACTAAACACACACAAAGCAAGAAGAACTTTTGGAAGTACTGTAACTCTTGGTAATGGTGTTCCTATTCACGTAGTAAAAGAAATGTTAGGACATCATTCTGTTAAGCAGACTGAGGAATACGCTCTAACAGAAGAAGAGTCTATCAAAACTGAAATGCAGAAATTAAAAGGTAAGCTTGAAGAAAAAGCAAATAAACAAACGGATAGTTTTACGGATTTACTTGAGAGCTTAAAAAATCTAAATCCTGATAAATTAGCTCAGCTAACTACCTTTATTAATCAGTTAAATGGATAACAAAAACTCCCTTGAATTCTCTACAATTTCTAATAATTCAACTGTCGTATTTGTAGCACAGAATTCGAGGGAGTCAGTTTCCAACCTTTTTAATGAGTAGAAGTTAACTTCTACTCATTAAAAAGGTTCATAATATCTTTTCTGTTGTAGTAATACGAACCAAGTATTTTGCGACACTGTAATTTACCACTGATGCGAAGTGTTTGTAATGAAGCTGGTGAGATACTTAGTAATTGCCTTGCTACTTTAGCCTTTACCCATTCAAGAGAGGTTTCTTTGTTTTGTTTAGCTAAGATTTCTTTTAACTCTCCAATGATTGTTTGAGCAAACAATCTTAAATCTTCTTTTGTAATTTGATTTTCCATGATAGTTGTTTTTAGGTTAAACAACTAAGATATATTGAATTAAAAAGGTTAGTGTTCTATTGGAACTACTGAGGTGGTTTTGGCTTTGAATGATAAAAATATCTATTTAACTGAAACCCACATAGCAATATTGTCATAGTATCTATCATTATCTTTAATAAAATTTGGTGTAGTACCTATCTCATTAAAACCTAATTTACGATACAATGCTATTCCTGCTTGATTTTCTGCATAAACATCTAATGTTAATATTTCTAAAGAATCATTATTCCTAGCCCATTCTAGAGTTTTATTCAATAATTCTTTACCTAAACCTATGCCTCTCCACTTCTTTAATATTCCCATACCAAGTATTGCTGTATGCATGAGCGCCTTTCTATGATGTCCAGTAACATCGAGATTACCTATTAATTTACCATTACATTCAGCAACTAACATAATCGAATTATCAGAGGAAATAAGTTTCTTTATCCACTCCAACATATCTAATTCAGTTTTATTGAATTCATCTGCATTAATAGGGATATATTCGGAATCATCCAAATATTCTTTAATTAGGTGTAATAGTCCTCTAGCATCAGTAATCTCTGCTTGTCTAATTAAAACTTTTATCTCTTTTTTTAGCAGAATCTGTTGTTGAATAAATTTCATTCTATACTTTTAGATAAATATGTAAATGTCCTTATTTATTTGAAAGCAGTTTTTCTAAATAAGCTATTTTCTCTTTCTCTGCTTCAAGTAATCGTTCATAAAGTTTTTTATTTTCTTCATGTGCTTCAATTAACTTATCAAGTGGATTAAAAGTACAGAAGTTGTTATTCATATTAATTGGACTATCTGTAATGGTACTATTGATAACATTCATTACTTTATCATCAGAGTATTCCTTGATTGCTTCTACAGGTACTTCTAATATCTGAGCAATACTTTCCAATTTAGAATCTTCAACAGATTCACTATTTTCTATAATAGATACTTGTTGCTGACTAATGCCTAAAAGCTCAGCTAACGTTGTTTGCTTCATTCCTTTTATTTCTCGGATTCGACTAATATTTCTTCCTATATGTTTTTGAGTGGCTGTTGTCATGGCTTAATCTGTTTAGGAGTTTTACAAATGTATTAAAGAGGTTTCTAAACCTATTACATATCTATCTCTAATAATAGTGTAAGATACTAATTTTCAATTGTATTATACAAGTAAAATTAGTTTGGTACCGCTAAATCCATTACAAACTTTGACAGTATTAATAACCAAAATACTGTCACTTTATGAAAACTAAATTAGAAATCAACGAATTACAAGGTATTCCTCTTGTCGTTCAAGAGAAACTTCTCTATGAAATCAATAATGGGAATGTTGAATTAATCTTTGCAACAAGTGCTCATTTTTCAGCTATCAAGCAAATAACGGTTATTCTAAATAAGGATATACCTGAGAATAAAAGACAAGAGCTACAAGAATCTTCTTGGACTAAAGAAGTATTTGAACAGTTTGGTGTAGTTGTAACGTTTTGTAAACATATCGTCTTTCCTTTTGAAAGTGATTTTCACTTTACTTATATCTCTCTTTATCTGAATCCACAGTTTATTATCTATTCTCGCAGAGAAAGTAGTTGGGGAAGTCTATTACAAAACTTTTATACTTTCTCCATTAGAAGACAACTCCTACAACTTGATAATTGGGTACTAGAGGTAAAACAAAAACGCGAAGATTATAAAACTCGTTTTATTGATTCACTTGTTAAACAGAAGCAATTTCAAGCTGTATTGATTATGTATGTGTATATCATACGCCTTTACCTTCACAGCGTTCAAAGTATGCTATTTCCTAAAAGTATTTTCATCTTGAATTCTGATATAGGACTATTAGAATTAATAGAAAATAACTCCCCAGAACTATGTCAAATCTTTATCAATAGTGATATTGATAAAGCGTATCTGTGTAATCTATTAAATGTTGATTGCAATAGCGAGACGACAATTGAAGAAAATGATCTTGCTAAGCTTGAGAGTGTATGTACTGCTATAAGTGAACAATTTGAAAAAGGAGTCAATAATTTTTTTACACCAAGAATTGAGTATCTACTAAGCGATTTAAAAGGAAAGCAAATTTTCTCTAAAGTAGAATATGAACAGTTTATGCTTAATGCTGTGATTAAAAGGCTACTTCAAAGCTACCGCATTGACTTAATCTATTTGATAGAAAGTAAAGTTTCTAATGACTCTATAGAATTACTCTTGTTCATTGTGGGGACTGATATCAAGATTCAAATGGAACAGCACATGTCAACCTTAATCAGAAATCACTTTAACCAACGAGTTGAAATTACTTGCTTATTGCATAAAACCACTTGGATAGAACGTCATGGCACAAAGTTCTTGCCTTTTATCTATAAGCGTATCACAGATGATAATGTTGTATACAGTAGAACCCCAAAAAAGCATGCTAAGTTTATTCTTCCCGTTTTTGAACTGCCCGAAGATACTGATAGCTCTTATTGGCAAAAGGATTTTTGGAAACTATGCCAAGATAACTTAGAGAGCCAATGGTTACAAATGGATTTGTTTAGTTGTTCTACCTATCAGATTGGACATGTTGTACAGTTAGGAAGTATTTTCAAGCAATTGTGTCTTTCATTTTTATATAAGAAGCTGAACTATGTACCCCATTTTGCTAGTCCTCGTTACTTATGGAAACTCGTGCAATGGGCTGATAGAGATTATAGCAATCAGTTAATGAGTGCAAAACAGTCAGATGCTCTTTTCTATTTTCTAAATACAAAACTACCTTACTTTCCAAGGCAATCAACCTCTGCTAATAATCCTTCCCAAGAGCAGTATGTAAACACGTTACACATTTGTAGTCACTTCTACAATCACATCAAAGAATTATATACCAATTAATAACCCTTAAATATTTTAAATTATGGAAACTAAATTTCAATTACTAAAAGAGCAGAAGTTCCCTGAGAACCTAGAGAAAAAGCTAATAAGTAGTATAACTGATAAACAAGTTACTACTATTTGGTACGGAAGAGTTTATAATTTATATAATACTCTTCATAACCTTAAAGTATTATGGCTTCGGGTAAAAGATAAAGCAGAAGTTACTAAGGTATTTAGTAAAGAGTATATTAAAGCACTCTTAGATGATAAAAATACACATATTGTATTATTGGATGATAATGATTTTGAATTGCAAGATGAAATAGGGAGGTCTTTTACCAAATTATGCTTAGGTGGGGTTCTCTTGCTCTATAGAGATGACAATTGTGAGTTGCCAAATGATTATTGCTACTCATCTGATGTTAAAAAATATAAGCTTAAATACATAGAAACTTATAAGCTTTTATCTTCTTACTCTGATGATTTCATCAAAGAGGAAACCTCTGGAGTGTCTTATCTCTATTTAAAATTCTTTGAATATGATTTAAGTGTTATTGAAACAATGCTCTTTGGAACTACTAATACACAATTTAACCTCACAGAAAGATTGTTATTACTTGAGCGAATTTTTGCTCCAATTAAAACTCTATTCATAAAGACTGACGACAACCTATATTACATAATAGATTCAATTAAAAGGGACTCTGAAACTGCATTATATGATGATTGGGCTTTAGCACTTGAGAAAGTTCAGGTGAAGTTACATAACATAGTTATACAGCTACTTGACAAAATTGAATTAGATTCAAGACCATATAAGATAAAATCAAAAGGTAAAACAAAGAAGAAAAAAGTATTCAAGTATTTAGATAAATTACTACCTCTAATTAAATCCAAGGGAGTAGAGGAAATCTATAAATTTCATGAAGTAGTTACCTTTGAGAATGAAAGTACTGTTAAACATTTTTATCTTTTAGTGCTTACTACTAAAGAGGAGGTTGATGAAATGAAAAAAGTAATTGATCGTTTTAGTTGTAAAGATGATAATGTTAGATTTACGATTATCGCTCATTCAAGACTCTTTATTCAAAGATATAGTTTTGAAAACATACATTTTTTTGAAAATGTAATAAAAGAAGAAAATATAATCTACTCAAATGGATATTACCCAGCTATTCATTGGATGGATAATTATGATTGTGATTATAGTGAAACTGCCTTTAAGTTAGATTATCCTATCTCCAAAATCAATAAGTTAATTAAGAAGAACATTATTAACTCTAAAAAAGAAGGCTTTATCTCTACAAATAAATTACATAGGTGCTTATATATAAAGCTACAGATGTATGTGCTTTTTCACACAAACTATTTACCTCATACTTCAAATCTAAATACTTTACTCAGTTTAGCTTTGTATGCAGACAATGATAATGCACCTAAATTAAATGTGTTAATTAATCAAATAGATTCCTTTTTGCTTACTTATACTCAGAAGAATATCCAGCAGAAAGACAATAATTTAATTTTAGATAACTCTACTATTGATTCATTAAAGCAGTTCTTCGATTTTATAGATGCATAAAGTAAATGGGGGATATTTTTTATTAAAAAAGGTTAGTAAAACCTAAAGTGGTTTATAAAGAGTAAATTACAAGAGAGTAAAAATCTATCGGTAACGATTTAGTAATGGTGCTTACTGCACTTACTTTCTTTTGATTTCCTTGTAAATCAATAATACAAATGTAATAAATAAAGGGTAAAGTACATCAGTGCTTTACCCTTTTTGTCTTTCTATTTCTACGTGAAGTGTCAATAAAAATCTCCCCACTGGTGGGAAACTGTGATATTGGTATCATTATTAATTCCAAATTTTGGTGTACAATTCCGAACAGATAGTGATAACTTCTAAAATATTTATGCTACGGAAATCGTATTGAGTAAAATATTAGCGCATATCCATCATCAGGACTTGTATGTTTTCAGGTTTTGGTTTAGCAGATCTTGCGGAATTCTTTACCAGACTTTGGGTCCCGACTTCTTTATTAACGACCAGGTCCTTTTTTCTTCATCGGTCTATGACCTTATCAAATTTTTAACAGAACTTTCAGGGATAGAGCTTGGCATACATTTCATTGGGGTGGCTACTTTCAAAAAAGAAATGATTAAAAAATGTTTGCCAGAACCCAAGGTTCAAAAAAATCGATGTTTATGGCAATCGTTCTGAAGCTGTAGTTTCGAACTTTTGGGGAAAGTGTCATTGTTATTAAATAGATCCTTTTATTACGAATATTCAAAATAATAGTTAGAAAAAAGAATGAACGTTCATTCTTTTTTCATATATTTGCACTATCAAACTCAATAAGTGGTGTAAATGAAAAAGTTGTTTTGGAACATTATAAGGATTATTCTTGCGCTGTTTATGATCTATGGAGGCGTACAGCATTTTATAAAACCGTATTTTTATCTGCCGTTTGTCCCCTCCTTTTTGCCGTATCCAATAGCTATAATATATATATCCGGCGTCATTGAAATTGTTCTGGGTATTGTATTGTTGTTAAACAAAAAATATGCTAAATTGGGAGCTTTGGGCGTTCTAGTTTTAATGATTTTATTTTTACCAATCCATATATGGGACGTGTTTTCTGAAAATCCAGCGATTGGTAGTCATAACGCCGCCTTAATCAGACTTCCAGTCCAATTTGTTTTAATTGCGTTGTCATGGAAAATCTATAGCCTTTTATCAGTAAAAACACACAATGAATATCACCATGATTAAGAAGGAAAAAATAACGGATAAAAAAAGTGCCCTACTGAACGCTACCCTAACATTGGTCAATGATCATGGCTTTCATGATGCTCCAATGTCTAAAATTGCAAAACTTGCGGGAGTGGCACCGGCCACCATCTATCTTTATTTTGAAAATAAACAGGATCTGATCAATACCCTTTACCTTGAAGTAAAGGCTTCTTTTAATAAATTTGCATTTAATGGCTACCATGAGGATATGCCCGTTAAAAAAGGTTTCGAAATAATATGGTACAATGTTGCTGACTATAAATTAAATCAAATAAAAGAAGCTTCATTTTTATCTCAATGTGATAATACGCCTATAATAGACGAAGAAATTAGAAAAGAAGGATTAAAGCATTTACAACCCCTTCTCGATTTATGGGAAAAAGGAAAAGAGGAAGGTATTATAAAGCCTCTTTCAATCTTTGTTCTTTACGCTTATGCGATATACCCTTTGTCCTTTCTCATGGCGATGCAGGATAGAAACCTGTACACTTTGGATAAAAAGGTATTGGATGAAACTTTTCGAGCTGCTTGGGATGCCATAAAATTGTAATATTTTTTTGTCTAAAATAAAGAATGAACGTTCGTTAATAATATAAAGATTTAAAGATTAAAGATATAAAATGATGAAAAAATTATATACAGCTAATGCAACTGCAACTGGCGGTCGTGAAGGACGTACTAAATCAGATGATGGGGTATTGGATTTTAAAATAGAGATCCCGAAAGAAATGGGAGGCAAAGGTGGTGCCTATACCAACCCAGAACAACTTTTTGCAGCAGGCTATGCGGCTTGCTTTGATAGTGCACTAAACCTTGTTGCCCGCAATCAGAAAATTAAACTCAAAGATACTTCAGTAACGGCTTCTGTCAATATCGGTCAAAATAGTGAAGGTGGTTTTTCGCTCGCCGTTGATCTTGCCGTAAGCATCCCTGAAATAGAACGTGAAACCGCGCAAAAATTACTTGAAACAGCGCATCAAGTTTGTCCTTATTCCAATGCGACAAGGGGCAACATAGAAGTCAATTTAAATTTATTATAAAACCTAAGAAAATGAACAAAGCAATTTATTTAAACAGTCGTCCAATTGGAAAACCAAAAGAATCGGATTTTAAATTTGTAAATGAAGACAAGCCTGAGATTACCAATGGCGAAATTATTTTAAAAACAAAATTCGTTTCTGTTGATCCTTATTTAAGGGGAAGAATGAGCGATGCCAAGTCGTATGTGCAACCCTTCAAATTAAATGAACCAATTTCCTCTGGATGTATAGCAGAAGTTATTGAGTCTAAAAACGATTCCTTTAAAAAAGGGGATTTTGTGTCTGGCTCTTTGGACTGGAAAGAATATCAAACTTCAAAAGGAGAGAACCTATTAAAAGTAGACGAGAACAAAGCCTCGTTATCTGCCTATCTGGGCGTTTTGGGTATGACCGGATTAACGGCTTACTTCGGCTTAACTGAAATAGGAAAACCCAAAAAAGGGGAAACCGTAGTAGTATCGGGCGCAGCTGGTGCCGTTGGTAGTATTGTTGGTCAAATCGCAAAAATATTAGGTTGTCGTGTTGTTGGCATCGCAGGTACAGATGAAAAAGTAGCGATGCTAAAATCAAAATTTGGGTTTGATGAGGCCATCAACTATAATACTGTTAAGGATATGACCAAAGCAGTTGCAGATGCTTGTCCAAACGGAGTTGATGTTTATTTCGATAATGTGGGAGGCGATATATCCGATAGTGTACATGTCAACATTAATAGGCTCGGTAGAATTATTGTTTGTGGAGCCATTTCGGCCTACAATGACACTTCTGCTTCAACAGGACCGAGAGTTGAACATTTTTTGATTAGGAAAAGTGCGCTTATGCAAGGTTTTATTGTTGGAAATTATGCAGAGAAGTTTCCTGAAGGAATGCAACAATTATCAAAATGGTTAAAAGAGGACAAACTTACTTATTCAGAAACTATTGTAGAAGGTTTTGATGCCATTCCGCAAGCGTTTATTGACCTTTTTGAAGGTAAAAACAAAGGAAAAATGATCGTAAAGATATAATTGCAATACCAATAATTATTTAAAAAATGAAGTCAAATTATAATAAGATACTTTCTCCTTTTACTTTTCCCGTTTCCGGGATTAATATAACGAATAGAATCGTACTGGCTCCTATGACCACCTTTTCGGGTAATGACGATGGAACTACTACAGATGCCGAAGTGGCATACTACCGTGAACGCAATCAATCAGCTGGGCTATTGATTACCGCCTGTGCCTATGTAATTAGACATGGCAAAGGTTTTCATGGTCAGATAGGTGCCGATTCTGATGAATTAATTCCAAGCTTGAAAAGAATAGCTGATGCCTTAAAAGCGAACGGCAACAAAGCTGTACTTCAGTTATATCACGGAGGAAGGATGTCGCCTCCCGAAGAACTCGTTGACGGACAATCGTTAAGTGCCAGTGCTGTTGCCGCCGTGAGAGAAGGCGCTCAAGTTCCACGAGAAATGACTGCAACTGAAATAGAAGAAACGATTGTGGCTTTTGGAGAAGCTACACGCAGAGCAATTGAGGCTGGTTTCGATGGGGTGGAAATACATGGAGCGAACACTTATTTATTACAGCAATTCTTCTCCCCTCATTCTAATCGTAGAACAGACAAATGGGGTGGAGATTTGATGAAGAGAATGACTTTTCCACTAGCAGTAGTTGATGCTGTAATAGAATCGGCTGCACTTTCATCGCGTCCATTCCTTGTTGGATACCGTCTTTCACCCGAAGAATTGGAAAACCCAGGTATCACAATGAAAGATACACTTCATTTGGTGGAAGCACTTTCGCGAAAACAGTTGGACTACCTACACGTTTCAGTGATGGATTTTTGGGCAGGTTCAATGCGGGATAAAAATGATACGGCAGCTCGGGCGCAACTAATTGCAACCAAAGTGGGTCATAGCCTTCCTGTTATTGGTGTCGGAAGTCTTCACACACCAGAAGAAGTAGAAAGAGTTCTCACGGGCAACATTCCATTGGTAGCCATGGCCAGAGAACTTTTAATGGAACCGCATTGGTTAACTAAAGTGAAGAACAATGCAGTGGGCCAAATTAGAACGGAACTGGATGTAAATACTCAAGATTTATTAAAGATACCCACGCCTCTTTGGAGCGCACTTATTTCAAGAACAGGTTGGTTGCCTGTGAAAAATAACCAACACTAATTATTTAATATCTAAAACAAAAGTCAAATGAAAAATTTTCAATTTAAAAATCCAACAAAAATACTGTTTGGCAAAGGTCAGATAGAGAATTTATCAAAAGAGATTCCCCAAAACGCAAAAATATTGTTGCTATACGGAGGCGGAAGCATCAAAAAAAACGGAATCTACGATCAGGTGAAAAAAGCACTTTCAGCTTATGAAGTTGTAGAATTTGGTGGAATTCCGGCGAATCCAGAATATAGTATTTTATTAAAAGCCCTACAAGTTATAAAAGAGGATGGCATTAATTTCCTATTGGCCGTTGGTGGAGGATCCGTTATCGATGGTACAAAATTTTTATCGGCAGCAGCCCTTTACAAAGGTGATAGCCCTTGGGATTTATTAACCGCGAATAAACCTACTACCGTGGGAATGCCCTTTGGAACGGTTTTAACCTTGCCTGCAACAGGTTCTGAAATGAATTCTGGAGCGGTTATCACTAGAAAAGAAACTAAAGAGAAATTAGCCATGGGCGGACCAGGTCTTTTTCCGTTATTTTCAATTCTTGATCCAGAAGTTGTGAAATCTATTCCCCAACGCCAGTTGGCCAATGGGATCACAGATGCCTACACACACGTTCTGGAGCAATATATGACCTATCCTACGGGTGCGTTGTTACAGGATCGCTTTGCAGAAAGTATTTTACAAACCTTGGTTGAAGTGGCACCAGCCATTTTAAAAGATCCATCAGATTACGCCGCTGCATCAAACTTTATGTGGAGCTGTACGATGGCGCTGAACGGACTAATCCAACAAGGAGTTCCCGGCGACTGGGCTGTACATATGATGGGACACGAATTAACGGCGCTTTACGGCATTGATCATGCAAGAACATTGGCTATTGTGGCTCCAAGCCACTACCGTTATAACTTTGACTCTAAAAAGGAAAAGCTCGCACAATATGCAGAACGTATCTGGAATGTTGTAGATGGAACAGTGGAGGAAAAAGCCAAGGCAGGAATTGAAAAAACTGAAGAATTTTTTCACTCTTTAGGAATCAAAACGAAACTTTCAGAATACACTGATGATTATTCAGAGACTGGAAGCATTGTCTCAAAACGTTTTACAGACCGTGGCTGGACCGGACTTGGAGAACACAAAACCCTTAGCCCTTCCGATGCGGAAAAGATAGTAGAAATGAGTTATTAACAATTGGAACAAAAAAGATGAAAAAAAGAACAATTGGAAAAAGTGACCTAAAAGTATTCCCCATTGGCTTAGGAGCCATGGGGATGTCGGAATTCTATGGGGAAACGGATGAGAAACAAAGTATTAAAACCTTGCACAAAGCATTAGACATTGGGGTCGACTTTATCGACACGGCCGATGTTTATGGCATAGGTGCTAACGAAGAACTTCTTCGGAAAGCCTATAGCGACCGTTGGAACGATTTGGTGCTAGCGACAAAGTTTGGCTTCGTAAGGGACAAGAACAACCCAGAAGTAAGGCAACTTAATGGTTCTCCCGAGTATGTGAAAAGTGCTTGTGAAGCAAGTTTAAAACGATTGGGGCGCGAGGCAATCGATTTGTATTACCTACATCGTGTGGATCCTAATACGCCTATTGAGGAAACAGTTGGGGCAATGGCAGAACTGGTAAAAGAAGGAAAAGTTAGATATATCGGGCTTTCGGAAGTATCTGGCGATACGCTAAGACGAGCCCATAAAGTTCATCCTATTACTGCGGTACAAACCGAGTATTCCATCTGGTCACGTGATGTTGAGCAAACCACAATGTCCGTTATAGAAGAGTTGGGAATTTCATTAGTACCATACAGTCCGTTGGGTAGAGGTTTTTTATCAGGAACCATCAAGGACACTTCAGAATTATCCGAGAATGATTTCCGACATACAGTGCCTCGTTTCCAAAAAGAATTCTTTGAAAGCAACAAAACACTTTTAGGCCGAATTGAGCAGTTAGCTGACAAGAAGAACGTTACACCTGCACAATTGTCTTTAGCTTGGTTATTACACAAAGGAGAAAATATTATTCCTATTCCCGGTACCAAGCATGAGAAATACTTGATCGAAAACGCGAAAGCTGTTGACGTTGAGCTTACACAAGAGGAGATGCAGTATTTGGATGATACCTACACCACTGTGGCAGGCGAACGCTACAATGCTAATGGTATGAAATTTACAAATCTTTAATAAAAACTTTAAAAATATATAAAAATGATAAAAATATTAATTGTGTTAACCTCTCATGCATTATTAGGAAATACTGGTGAGAAAACCGGATTTTGGATAGAAGAATTTGCAACGCCTTATTATTATCTAGTAGATAATGGCGCCAGCGTTACTTTGGCCTCACCTGATGGAGGTCAGCCTCCTATCGATCCTACCAGTGATAAACCGGAAAATCAGACAGAATCCACCAAACGATTTAAAAATGATGAGGCATTACAGGAAAAACTGAGCAAAACGCATAAACTTTCCGAGGTGTCTGCAAAGGAATATGACGCAGTATTCTATCCAGGTGGTCACGGGCCTTTATGGGATTTGGCAGAGAGTGAAGTTTCGGCAAGGTTGATCGAGAACTTTTATAATGCCGGTAAACCTGTTGCCTTTGTATGCCATGCCCCTGCAACCCTGAAAAATGTAAAAAATATTTCGGGGGAACCACTTGTAAAAGGAAAAAAAGTAACTGGATTTACAAATTCAGAGGAAAAACTGGTTGGTCTTACCGATGTTGTCCCTTTTCTTGTTGAAGACATGTTGAAGGAAAAAGGAGGTATATATAGCAAATCAAAAGATTTTGAGGCCTATGCTTTGGAAGATGGATTGCTCATTACAGGACAAAACCCAGCCTCATCGCAAAAAGTTGCTGAACTATTATTGAATCAATTAGAGGCTAAAAACTAGCTTTCTATAGCATAGGAAAGTTGGCTTTGAAGTTGAAATTTACTTTGAAGCCAATTTTCTATTAAAACATCTCTAGTACATGTCAAAATTATATTCATCCTTTACCCTTAGAGGTTTGGAATTGTCAAACAGAATTGTAGTATCGCCAATGTGCCAATATAGTGCAGAAAATGGCATGGCCAATGACTGGCACCTTGTACATCTAGGTTCGCGTGCCGTTGGACGTGCCGGCCTCGTTTTCACGGAAGCAGCGGCAGTTTCACCAGAGGGAAGGATCTCACCATCAGACCTGGGAATTTGGTCAGATGAACATATAGAACCCTTAAAACGAATCACAACTTTTATTAAAGCACAAGGTGTTTGTTCAGGCATCCAGTTGGCTCATGCTGGTAGAAAGGCTAGTTGCCAGCCGCCTTGGCAAGGAGGAAAACAAATTAGCCCAATAGCAGGCGGTTGGCAAACTGTTGCCCCGACGCCATTGCCATTTTATGAGAATGACGTAACACCTACAGAATTGTCTATCGAAGAAATTCAAACTATCATACAGTCATTCGTAAATGCTGCAAAAAGAGCCATGAGTGCTGGCTTCGAAATTATTGAGATACATGCAGCACATGGCTATCTGTTGAACCAATTTTTATCGCCACTAACAAATAAAAGAAAGGATAAATATGGAGGTTCATTTGAAAATCGTATGCGTCTATTGATTGAAGTAATTAAAGGTATCCGCGCTGTAATACCGCAGGAAATGCCTCTTTTTGTACGCATATCAGCCGAAGAATGGGCACCTGGTGGTCACACTATAGATGAGTCTGTGGAAGTAGCGACATTGTTAAAAACAAACGGAGTCGATTTGATAGATTGTTCCTCTGGAGGAGTTGTTAGAGAGCAAAATATTCCAGTTAAAGCAAACTATCAAGTTCCTTTTGCCGAAAAGATCAGGAAGGAAGTAAACATCGCGACAGGTGCTGTAGGTTTAATTACGGATGTCTATCAGGCCGATGATATTTTGGACAAAGATGAAGCAGATTTAATTTTTATCGGTAGGGAGATGTTACGAAATCCATATTTCGCACTACTCGGAGCTGATCAAATGCATATCATACCAAATTGGCCAAAACAATATGAAAGAGGAAAACCATGAAAATAATTATTAAAATCGAAAACTGAATAGTTAGAAAAAAAATGTATTGGTAGCCGGGGCTAATGGTACCACAGGAAGAATTATTACCGATATACTTTAAAAATCGGATGCATATAAACCGATTGCCATGGTTCGGAAACAAGAGCAAAAAGAGCGTTTTGAAAGTGAACAAGTTACCACGGTACTAGCCAATTTGGAAGAGGACTTGAGCCAAGCACTAACTCAAATTGACAAAGTAATTTTTGTTGCCGGATCTGGTGGTAAAAAAGTGATCGAGATTGATCAAAATGGCGCTATACGATTGATTGATGCGGCTAAGAAAGCTGGAATATCAAAATTCGTGATGCTGGATTCGATGGGAACTGACGACCCTTCACAGGGTGGTGATCTCGAAGACTATTTGAAAGCAAAACAAATTGCAGATAAACATTTGCGAGCAAGTGGGTTGGATTATGTTATCGTGCGGCCGGGAGCATTGACAAATGAGGCTGGTAAGGGTAGAATCGAATTCGGATCCAAATTAGACAAAAGCGGTAGCATTACAAGAACTGATGTTGCTAAAACCTTAGTTGAAGTTTTGGATGACGACGTTATGCAAAATCAAACTTTTGAAATTCTGGAAGGCAAGATTCCTATAGAAGAAGCGGTTCGATTAAATTAATGTGTTGAGGAGTTCAAAGGATCGGAAGGATATGAAATTTTGTAGATGATTAGGCAAGATTTTTAAAAACCCCATTACCCAAGCACCATAAATGTGGCTTTGGATCTTTTTACTGTCTCCATAACTCAATTGTTTAATGATTAAAATTAACTATCAATGATTTACAAGGAACTATGAAAAATAATGCAAAAGACTGAATTATAGTTATTTATCACAATCATTACCAGATTAAACTGGTAATGATTTAGTAACCTAACCTTGTCTTTTTAAGTCCAAAACCTATCGTACACCGACCTCCAACTTTGTACTAACATTTTATATTATAACGATTTTCACCATTTTTGCTTATTTTTGCTTTTTATTAATTCTTTTATTAAAAATTGCACAAAGTTAGGCAATGCCTTGCGGTTCGCTAACAAGAAATTCCCCCATAAATGCTTGACTAAAGTCTTCGCTTTATTGCGTTGCTTCTTGCGCTCGCTAAGCCATTACCAATTGTGGCTCCATAATTAATTTAAAAATTTAATATTATGGAAACTACAGTTTTAAACACAGAATGGCTTATCGCATCAGAAGTAGAATTGATTTACAAATCAAAAGTAAAGGCTTCACAGAGACCTCAGATTACATCTTCTTACAGTGCCTATCAAATAGCATTAAAGGCTTGGGATAGTAATAAGATTGAATTATTAGAACAGTTTAAAGTTCTTATGCTTTCTAACAACAATAAAGTACTTGGAGTATTAGAAGCTTCCTCAGGAGGAATAACAGGAACAATAGTAGATTTAAGAATCATCTTCTCAGCACTTTTAAAAGCTAATGCTACGGCGTTCATTGTAGTACACAATCACCCGTCAGGGAAATTAACTCCAAGTGATGCTGATAGACAAATCACAAGAAAGATTAAAGAAGCAAGTAAAATACTTGATATAACGCTTTTAGATCATTTAATTATAACACAAGAGAGTTACTACTCTTTTGCAGATGAAGGCACCTTATAAGTGCCTTTGTTGTTTTATTTTTATGCTGATGTGTTTTTATTATTTTCTCGTTCTCTATATACTAATTTATTAATATTTTGACTAAATGTAAAAATATTAATAATATTATACATTACTAATATAAAACACCAGCCTGATAATAATGTAGAAATATAAAATATCACTGCATTATACGCAAGCACACCATTACATGAAACATAAATTTCTAATTCTACGAAAAACTTTGTTATTAATAAAAAAATAACTGTTACTAACAACATGAGAATTGTAAGAGCAAATAATGCAATTCCTTTTTGATAAATAGAATATTTACTCATTGTATTAGATTTGTCTTGTAACTTTTTACTGTACCATTCTTCTAATGCGGTTTTAAATGTTCCATAATTTAAAAAACCAACAACTAAGGAATATGCAGTCATAGAGAAACCACAAAAAGCGACAAAAACTGGTAAAAAATTAGAAGTATAAACTTTTAATAAAACAAAGTAATCTACCTCTTTGCTGAAAATTAACAATAAAATGTTAAGGATCGTAATGATCCCACTCACACTCAGATATACCGTTTTTTTATGAAATTTTCTCTCCTTTAAAATAGCTAGTAATCCTTTAAACGAAGTTTGAAATTCCAATTTTTCATTTAATTTTTCCTTGCTCTCCATTTTATTATTGAATCTTTTATAATTGAAAGTATAGGAATTTCTCCTTTTTTAATACTAAAAAATAATTCCTCATACTTGTTTTTAGTATTGATTGTTTCTTTTACCCCAAGGTCATTTGTAGGCTTCCCTAAAAATCGGACAGTTGTTAATTCGAAATTATTAACTTTAAACAAAACTGTCAAGTATGAAAACAAGTAATTTTAGTGAGAGCCAAATCATTAAGGCTCTCAAAGAAAATGAACAGGGAAGATCAGTAAGTGAAATCTCTCGAGAATTAGGTATTGATAAGAGCACGTTTTACTATTGGAGAAAGAAGTATGGTGGAATGGAAAAACAAGAGTTGAAGCGTTTAAAAGAACTTGAAGAAGAAAATCGCAAGCTCAAACAGATGTATGCTGATGTTAGTTTAGACAATAAAATGCTCAAAGATATTCTGTCAAAAAAGTTTTAAGCTCAGCAGATAAAATAGAAAGGGCAAAGTATCTGTTAGAGCAATATAAGTTATCCATCGTTCGTATTTGTTTATTAGTTGGGCTATGCCGATCAATGTGGTATTATCAAAGTAAAAAAGATGATACAGAGGTCATTGATAAACTAAGTGAATTAGTAGAACAGTACCCTACTCGCGGCTTTGATGAGTACTACCATAAGATACGCAGAGAAGGACTTGTATGGAACAGAAAAAGAGTTCTACGCGTTTATCGCTTAATGAAACTAAGTCTAAGAAGAAAACATAAGAAACGTTTAATAACAAGAGTTAAACAGCCTTTAGAAACATCACAAGTACTCAATGAGTGTTGGAGTATGGACTTTATGAGTGACTTACTTACAGATGGCAGAAAAGTACGGGTTTTTAATGTATTAGATGACTGTAATAGAGAAGCAATAGCTATCGAAGCTAGATTAAGTTATCCTGCAAGGGCGGTAATAGAAACATTAGAAAACCTAAAACAAGAAATAGGTACTCCAAAGTACATTAGATGTGATAACGGTTCTGAATTTATCTCTAAAACCTTTGTAAACTGGTGTGAGAAGAATTTTATAGAAATTAAATATACTCAGCCTGGTAAACCAATGCAAAATGGATATATAGAACGTTTTAATCGATTTTTTAGAGAGGATATATTAGATGCTTTTTACTTCAATGATATTTACCAGTTACAAAGATTGGCTGATAAATGGAGAGAGGATTACAATTTTAACCATCCTCACAAAGCATTAGGAAATAAATCTCCTAAAGAATACAAGTCCAGATTTGATGAAGAATTTAAATTCTTCATCAAATCTGAA
>NZ_WSPP01000270.1:0-3231 GCF_009767705.1 Myroides sp. LoEW2-1
GATAAATCATACAAGGTAAAACTTACTTTACCTATGCTTTATAATAGGACAATAGAATTAAAACCAATTAAAATTTTAAAGAAAACTTATGCAAAGTAACAATCAAAGTTCAAAAGGTTTTGTCTTAGAGAAATACAAAAATGGAATTTTTAATAAATATAAAAAATACTTTGTTTACTTGGGGCTATTTGGAATTTTCTCAGTGGTTATGTATTTTCTTTTCTTGTATGAAACCTCCAACAAAAGTGATATTAACCCAATTATTCCAGAGGTTACTAATATTGAACTACCCTCGGATAAACTCAAGGCCTATGAGCAAGAGTTTTTAAAGGCCAGAAACACAAGTAATAGTCATAGTAATCAAACACTTTTGGATTATTATATTGAAAAAGATTCCGTGCAACAGGTAAGTGATTACCCTAACTTAGAGTGGTCTTCCAAGCGGCGCTCTTTAGAGAATTATCAACTTGCTAATCAGGCCGTTTCAGAGTTTTATAAACCAGAGAAAGACAAGGATGATTATAACAAACTTTTTAAAGAGCTAGATCAGTTAAAATCCGAGCTAAAACAAGGGGTTGATAATAGGCAAGTGAGAAACCAAGAACACTTAGAGTTAATGCAGAAATCTTTTGAGATGGCCTCTCGGTATATACCCGGGAGTCAACCAGAGGTTAAAAGTGATCTTTTGGGATTTAAACAAAGCCCTAATAAAAATATAGCAGCGGTAGAATCTGATTTTAAATCACTTAATGTTGTATCGTCTTTAAAGTTGAGTTCTACCTTAAAAGGGGATTCAACTTTCAATTCAAAACAAAAGGTAAATGGGTTTAATACCGCTTATACCACTACTGAATCACTAGGGTTTAAAAATTCAATAAAGGCAAGTATACTCGAGCATCAAACAATTGTAAATAACGGATGGGTGAAACTTTTGCTTTTAGAGGATATTTTAATTCAAGGAGCTCCTTTGGGCAAACAAAGTGTTATAGTGGCAAGAGTTACTCTTAATAGTGGTCGAGCTGAGTTTGTTGTGGAATCCATAAAGTTAGATCAAAGCATTGTTGAGGTAGAATTAATTGGCTATGACCGATTTGGTCAAAGGGGACTAGAGGTATTAAATTCTCAAGAGATTGATGCGAGTAAAGAAATTCTAGCTAATGCAGGTCAGAGTACTGCAACGAGTATTTCTATGACCAAGAGTGTTGCAGATCAAATTGCAGGAGATTTAACAAAGGGAATCATTCAAGGGGTATCAGGCTACTTTTCAAAGAAAGTAAAAACCCAACGAGTAACCTTTAAAAAAGGACAAGAGGTTTTCTTGTTACCCAAACAATAAAAATAACTAATAAACATGAAAATTATGAGATTTATTATAACATTTAGCTTAGTTCTAATGCAAATCATGGCAGTAGGACAAAATAGTAAACTGCACAATAATCTTACTAGTGCAGAGATAAAACCTTTTCAAATAGAGTTAACTTTAAACAAAACAACACATATTTTATTTGACAGTAGTATCCGATATGTTGATTTAGGTAGCAGCGATATTATAGCCAGTAAGGTTGAATCAGCTGAGAATGTTTTACGCTTGAAAGCGATAAGTTCAGAAATAACACAAACCAACTTTACAGTTATCACTCAAAGTGGTTTGTTTTATAACTTTAATGTAAATTATAGTGATAACCCTGAGAATTTGAATTATGATTTAAAGAAACTACAAACCGAAAAGGAGCGTTTAAATAGTAATATTCTTTTTCAGGAGTTTGGTCAAACTAGTCCTACTCTTGTGGATTATTTTTTGGAATCTATTGTCAAAAGAGATAAGAGTTTTTTAAATATTTCAGATTCAAGTTTTGGGATTAAAGTGCAGTTAAAGGGTATTTACACTCAAGAAGGGAAGTTGTACTTCCACTTGTCTTGGCAAAATAAAAGTAATTTAGATTATCATTTAGACTATGTTAGTTTTAAGCTTTTAGATAAAAAGCTATCAAAGAAAAGTACCATTGAGCAGATAGATTTAAAACCTATAAAGTCTTACAGGGATATTAATGTGGTTAAAAGCCATCAAAGTATAGAGAATGTTTTTGTGTTGGATGCTTTTGATTTATCTAACTACAAAATATTGCGTATTGATATTAACTCGGATATGCTTTGGCAGAGTTTAAGGGTGAGTCATCGAGATATTTTAAAGGCAAAGAAAATCAATAAACTAGCCGTGAGATATCAATAAATAGTAAGTAGTTATAAGTTATAAAAAGGTTGTAAGATTTTAATTATTGTATCTTATTTTAAGAGATAGCTTAAAATTGCGGTATAGCTTATAACATTGTCTCTTTAGGTGTGATTAACAAATAAAACAAGAAAATAAACCCCTGTCTTTTTTTTAAGACAGGGGTTTTACTTTTAATTTAATTGTACTAATTAGCACAATAGTATTAGCTTATCATTTTACCATGCTACACCTGTTAGATACCTTAGAGATACTTTATTGGTTACAGGATGAGTGTAAGGAGAGATAATAACAATTATTTTATCCTCTCCAGAGTAGTATGTATAGGCATAAAACTGTGTTGTATACATACTCTCATCTAAAGGTTTAAAGCCTAAAGGTATAAGAGAATTATCTATAAATTCTCTTGCATCAAGTAGGGATTCATATCCCACTAGATAACCTTGAGCTGATGCCCCGTATAAGGTTTCATTTATACCTATGTTATCCTCAGTTGCTTTTTCGCTGATATAGTTTAAGTAATCTTCTTGCTCAGGTACCTCAAGAGCAACTCTTCTATAAGGTGAATTATACTTTAATAATTGTTGATCAATATACTGCTCAGCAGCTTTTTGTTCGTCCCTAGTTGCTAATTGTCTTAGGTAAGGAAGAGCGTGCTTTTTATCAATAATACTAATGAAGGTAAAGTCGATATTATCATCGCGTTGGATGACTTTAATTTTTGCCTGACTTGTGGCTTGTTTGTATGTAACTGTTAAAGTAGCTTCTCCAATTTGTAAAGCATTGATATAGTACTTTTCATCTACCTTTTCAACATCAGCTACGTCCTTATTGTTTAATGAAAACTCATATTGAGCATTCGTATCATTATCACTATTTTTGATTATTAGTTCTACGTAATCTTTGTACTTTATACTCTGCTGTTCAAAATTTAAGGTTACTGAGGTTTTTGGTGGTTCTGGCTCCCCTGGTATTTTTACCTCAGTTGTGTTATCATCACT
>NZ_WSPP01000271.1:0-14818 GCF_009767705.1 Myroides sp. LoEW2-1
CCCCCCCTAACAAACCCGAAGAAAGTGCAAGCCAACCCCCAAGAAACTTTGTAGAATATCTCTGTATTTGGTTGCCTATTGAGAAAGTTGAGTTGCACTAACCTTTGTGAAAAAATACATCCCTACGCAATAACTGTAGTAGGTAAAAACAACTGATAGGAAACCTTGACTTGCTACATCAAGCAATTGTAAGATCGTAAATTACCAATCCAATACAAAGCGATAATTCAAATACAACTAAACAAAACTGACTACGCAGTACTTTGATTAAGTGATTCACCCTTAATTTTTACTAAAAAATAACCGTCAAAAGGCAAAAACACCCTTCATATAGACTACAGAATACGAGAATCTCTTCAGTAATGAGTACATTTTTTATCAATTAAAGATGCTTGAATCAATGATAAGACCTTGGTTGAATCCACTTAAAATCAGAAGAATTAAAAAAACGAATAATATAGTTTAGAAGAATTTCGACTAAGAGAATAGCAAATAAAATAAGATAAAAATGTCAAGTACACATTAATTTGATGGAATCTTATATTTTTTTTGTACTTTGCAATAGCTAATTAATTAAAACATGATTGATCCTACAAGATTATTTGATATACCTTATCTTCAAAGAGATCACTTTCCCCTATCTGATGCACTTGTTACAAAAGTAAATGGAGAATGGGTAAAAACATCTTCTGAAGAATATGTAAATAAAGCAAATGCTATTTCAAGGGCTTTACTTCGCTTAGGTATAAAAGAGAATGATAAAATTGCTGTTATAACCAATAGAAATCATACGAATTGGAATATTCTCGACATTGGAATTTTGCAAATAGGTGCACAAAATGTCCCTATTTATCCGACAATTTCAGCAGAAGATTATCAGTATATTTTAAGTCACTCAGAGGCAAAATACTGTGTTGTTTCTGACATTGAAGTCTATGAAAAATTAATATCCGTTAAAGATCAGTTACCGCTTATCATTGATATATGCTCTTTTGATCAAATCGACGGATGTAAAAACTTTGACCAACTACTTGCTTTAGGTGAAGATAAAAGCAATCAAGCTGAAGTAGATCGCATTAAGGATACTATAACTCCAGATCATTTAGCTACTTTAATATACACCTCTGGTACTACAGGAAAACCTAAAGGAGTAATGTTATCTCACAATAATATTTTATCAAACGCTTTAGGTAGTGCAGATAGAATCCCTTTTACAAGAGATGAAAAATACAGATCGTTGAGTTTCCTTCCAATTTGCCACGTATTTGAACGCATGTTGATCTACCTATACCAATTTAATGGTGTAGCAATATATTATGCAGAGTCTATCGATAAGATGGGAGATAACTTAAAAGAAGTTAAGCCTAACGTCATGACTGTTGTACCGCGTTTACTTGAAAAAGTGTACGACAAGATTTTCACTACTGGGTCAGCTTTGACAGGACTAAAAAAGAGAATCTTCTTTTGGGCATTAGAACTTGGTTTTAAATACCAACCTTATGACAGAGGATTTTTCTATAACCTACAATTGGGGTTTGCTCGAAAATTAGTATTTAAAAAATGGGTTGAAGCCCTTGGAGGTAATATTAAGCTGATTGTTTCTGGTAGTGCTGCTTTACAACCGAGATTAGCTCGTGTATTTAACGCTGCTGGTATAGTTGTAGTAGAAGGCTATGGTCTAACTGAAACTTCTCCTGTAATTGCTGTAAATGACAAGCGAAACCGAGGAATGAGAGCAGGAACAGTAGGAAAACCGATCAGTAATGTAGAAGTAAAAATAGCAGAAGATGGTGAAATTCTTTGCAAAGGACCTAATGTTATGTTGGGTTATTACAAAGATGAAGAAAAGACTAAATCTGTGATTAAAGATGGCTACTTCCACACGGAAGATATTGGTAAGATTGATGAAGATGGGTTCTTGCATATTACTGATCGCAAAAAAGAAATGTTTAAGACCTCTGGAGGTAAATATGTCGCTCCTCAAATGATCGAAAATACAATGAAACACTCTCGTTTTATTGAACAAATCATGGTTATCGGGGAGGGAGAAAAAATGCCTGCTGCCTTTATTCAACCAAATTTCGAGTTTATTCGCGAATGGGCTCGAAGAAAACGCATCAATATTGGTACGACAGATGAAGAACTTGTTAAGAATGAGAAAGTAATTGAGCGCATCGCCAAAGAAATCGATCACATCAATAAAAAGTTCGGAAAATGGGAGCAAGTGAAAAAATTTGAACTTACACCTGAAGTATGGAGCATTGACAGTGAACACCTTACTCCTACTTTAAAACTGAGAAGAAAGATAATTTTAGCAAAATACCACGATTTGTACGAAAAGATTTACAGAGGGTAAATGTTAAAATTTTACTATAAAAGGTAAATAAATTAAGAATAGTATGCGTGCATACTATTTTTTTTTATATTTGAAAAACACAAAGCTGGTATGAAAAATAAAACAATTGACTATGTACTAAGAGCAACTTGGCAAGCTGTAGCAAGAATGTATAATGAAGAAGCTTCTAAATATGACGCTACGATGTCCTTAGCTTTTGCTTTGTTAAGTATAGATCGAGAAGGTACCTCTTCTACTCTATTAGGCCCAAATATGGGAATGGAAGCAACAAGTCTTACGCGTACATTAAAGAAGATGGAAGAACACGGATTAATCACCAGAGAGAAAAATCCCAATGATGGACGTGGCGTAATTATTAAGCTTACTCCTTTAGGAATAGAGAAAAGAGAATTGTCAAAAGAGAAAGTGAAGCGATTTAATGAAAAAGTACTGTCTTCTGTATCAGAAGAAAAATTAAAACATTTTTTCGAAGTGACTGACATAGTGAATACTTTAGTAAGTAACAAGAGTATTTTCGAAGAAGATTAACAACAAGTAGAATTAAGTATAAACCAAAGAATAACTAAATATGAAAAGATTAATAAAGAAAGTGGCCGTAGTAGGATCTGGAGTAATGGGATCTGCTATTGCTTGTCACTTTGCTAATATTGGACTAGAGGTATTACTTCTTGATATTGTACCAAGAGAATTAACTCCTGATGAAGAGAAGAAAGGTTTAACACTTGAACACAAAGCAGTACGCAACAAAATTGCTAATACTCATTTAGCTAATGCTTTGAAATCTAAACCAGCTCCAATCTATTCTCAAGCATTTGCTTCTCGCATTTCGACTGGGAATATAGAAGATGACTTAGTGAAGATCAAAGATTGTGATTGGGTAATCGAAGTTGTAATCGAGAGATTAGATATTAAAAAATCAGTATTCGAACAAATCGAGAAATACAGAAAACCAGGTTCGTTAATTACTTCTAACACTTCTGGTATTCCAATGAAACTAATGGTAGAGGGCCGTTCAGAAGATTTCCAAAAACACTTCTGTGGAACGCACTTCTTCAACCCTCCAAGATATTTACAATTATTCGAGATTATCCCTGGACCACAAACGGCTCCTGAGGTAATCGAATTCTTCCAAAAATACAGTAGTCTTTACTTAGGTAAAACGCCAGTATTGTGTAAAGACACACCTGGGTTTATCGGTAACCGCGTAGGGGTTTACTCTATGGCAATGGTAATGCAATTAGCTCAAGAAATAGGGTTAACTATCGAGGAAGCTGATACACTGACAGGATCTATCTTAGGACGTCCTAAAACAGGTACTTTTAAACTAGGAGATTTAGTAGGATTAGATACCGCTGTTAACGTAACGAATGGATTAAAGCAAAACTGCCCTGCAGACGCTATGATTCAAGAAGTTAAAGATAGCAAACCGCTTAACTTCCTATTAGAAAATAAATTCTTAGGTGACAAATCAAGAAAAGGATTCTACTACAAAGAAGTAGATAAAGAAGGTAAAACTAATCGCTTTGCTTTAGACTTAGAGAAATTAGAATACCGTCCATTAGAACGTGCTAAAATAGCTGTTCTTGAAACTGCAAAACAAGCTGGTGGTACGAAAGCTAAATTAGCTTTATTATTAGCAGACCAAACTAAAGCAGGTGAATTAATCAGAAAACACTTTGCTTCTTTATTTGCATACGTTTCTCAACGTGTTCCAGAAATCACTGACACCCTATTCCCTATCGATGATGCTATGCGTACAGGATATGCGTGGAAATATGGTCCATTCCAAACTTGGGATTTAGTAGGCCTTGAAAAGGGAATCGCTTTAATCGAAAAAGAAGGTTACACAGTAGCTGATTGGGTTAAAGAATTGGCAGCTTCTGGAGCGAAGAGTTTCTATAAAGTGGAGAATGGTAAAAAACTGTTCTACAACCAAAACACAAAAACTTTTGAACCTATTCCTGGACAAGATGCCTTCATTATCCTTGACAATATTAGAACATCTAATAAAGTATGGGGTAATAGTGAAGCTTCATTAATCGACTTAGGTGATGGTATCGTAAACTTAGAGTTCCACTCAAAGATGAATACAATCGGTGGTGGTGTTTTAGCAGGATTAAACAAAGCTGTTGAAATCGCTGAAAAAGACTTCCAAGGATTAGTAGTAGGTAACCAAGGTAGCAACTTCTCTGTAGGAGCGAACTTGATGATGATCTTCATGATGGCTGCAGAGCAAGATTGGGATGAGTTAAATATCGCTATTAAAACATTCCAAGATACAATGATGAAAATGCGTTACTCAGGTATTCCTGTAGTTGCTGCTCCTCATGGAATGACATTTGGTGGTGGATGTGAGCTAAGCTTACACGCCGATAAAGTAGTAGCTGCCGCAGAGACATATATCGGATTAGTAGAATTCGGTGTAGGACTTATCCCTGGTGGAGGTGGTTCTAAAGAGATGACCGTAAGAGCGTCTGATCTATACCGCAAAAATGATGTAGAGCTAAATACACTGCAAGAGCACTTCTTAACTATCGGTATGGCTAAAGTAGCTACATCAGCACAAGAGGCTTTTGACTTAAATATATTGCAAAAAGGAAAAGATGTAGTGGTTGTAAACAAAGATTTACAATTGGCACAAGCTAAACGCGAAGCTTTAGTATTAGCACAAGCGGGATATACACAACCGGCTAAACGCAAAGATATTAAAGTACTTGGTCGTCAGGCTTTAGGTATGTTCTTAGTAGGAACTGACAGTATGATGGCTGGTAAATACATCTCTGAGCACGATCGCAAGATCGCTAACAAACTGGCTTATGTAATGGCAGGAGGAGACTTATCAGAAGCTACATTAGTGACTGAACAGTATTTATTAGATCTTGAAAGAGAGGCTTTCTTATCACTATGTGGTGAACGCAAAACGCTGGAGAGAATCCAATACATGCTGAAAAATGGTAAACCATTAAGAAACTAATCTTTAACCAATTAAAACGACAAAGAATATGAAAACCGCATATATAGTACAAGGATATAGAACGGCAGTAGGTAAAGCGCCTAAGGGTGTATTCAGATTTAAAAGACCGGATGAACTGGCTGCTGAGACTATTGAATATTTAATGAGTAAACTACCAGAGTTTGACAAAACTCGCATCGATGATGTAATGGTAGGAAACGCAATGCCTGAGGCTGAGCAAGGACTAAATATGGCTCGTCTAATCTCTCTAATGGGATTAAAAGTAGATGACGTACCTGGAGTAACTGTAAATAGATATTGTGCTTCTGGTATAGAAACTATCGGTATGGCTGTAGCTAAAATACAAGCAGGTATGGCTGACTGTATCATCGCAGGTGGTGCAGAGAGTATGAGTTATATCCCAATGGGAGGATATAAACCAACACCTGACTACGGTGTAGCAAAAGAAGGAAATGAAGATTACTACTGGGGAATGGGATTGACAGCTGAGGCTGTAGCTAATCAATTCAAAGTTTCTCGTGAAGATCAAGATGAGTTTGCCTTTAACTCACATATGAAAGCTTTAAAAGCACAAGCAGAAGGGAAATTTGACAATCAAATCGTTCCTATTACCATTAATGAAGTATTCATTAACGAAAAAGGAAAAAAAGATAGTAAATCATATACAGTGACTAAAGACGAAGGACCAAGAGCTGGTACTTCTATCGAAGCCTTAGCAAAACTAAGACCTGTATTCGCTGCAGATGGATCTGTAACAGCAGGTAACTCTTCTCAAATGAGTGATGGGGCTGCTTTCGTGATGGTGATGTCAGAAGAAATGGTAAAAGAGCTAAACATAGAACCTATCGCACGCATGGTAAACTATGCTGCAGCTGGTGTAGAACCACGCATCATGGGTATAGGACCTGTTAAAGCAATTCCAAAAGCATTAAAACAAGCAGGATTACAGTTAAAAGATATCGATCTTTTTGAATTAAACGAGGCTTTTGCTTCTCAATCTTTGGCTGTAATTAGAGAGTTAGGTATCAACCCTGATATTGTAAACGTAAACGGTGGAGCTATTGCATTAGGTCACCCATTAGGATGTACAGGAGCAAAACTATCCGTTCAGTTATTTGATGAAATGAAACGCAGAGGTTCTAAATACGGAATGGTAACAATGTGTGTAGGTACAGGACAAGGTGCTGCAGGAATCTATGAATTATTATAATAAAGCTATTAACCAATAAAGAAAATAAACATGAGTAAAGATATCGTAAGAGGAGGTCAATTCTTAGTAAAAGAAACGAAATGTGAAAACATTTTCACTCCTGAAGATTTTACAGAAGAGCAAATAATGATGCGTGAATCTGTAAAAGAATTTATCGACAAAGAAATATGGCCTAACAAAGAGCGCTTCGAGAAAAAAGACTACGCATTCACTGAGGAAACTATGCGTAAAGCTGGTGAACTTGGTTTATTAGGAGTTGCTGTACCAGAAGCTTATGGCGGATTAGAAATGGGATTCATCTCTACAATGTTAGTTTGTGATTATATTTCTGGAGCGACGGGTTCATTCTCAACTGCATTCGGTGCTCACACAGGAATTGGGACAATGCCAATTACACTATACGGAAACGAAGAACAAAAGAAAAAATACGTTCCTAAATTAGCTTCAGGAGAGTGGTTTGGTGCATACTGTTTAACAGAACCAGATGCAGGATCAGATGCTAATTCAGGAAAGACAAAAGCTGTATTATCAGCGGATGGTAAGTACTACTCTATCACAGGACAAAAAATGTGGATCTCTAACGCTGGATTCTGTAATGTATTCATCGTATTCGCACGTATCGAAGATGACAAAAACATTACTGGGTTTATCGTAGAAAACGATCCAAGTAACGGAATTACATTAGGAGAAGAAGAACATAAATTGGGTATTAGAGCTTCTTCTACTCGTCAAGTATTCTTTAGCGATACGAAAGTTCCAGTAGAGAATATGCTTTCTGAAAGAGGTAATGGATTTAAAATTGCGATGAATGCATTAAACGTAGGACGTATCAAATTAGCAGCTGCTTGTTTAGATTCTCAACGTCGTTTAATCACGCAATCAGTTAAATATGCAAACGAGCGTATTCAGTTTAAAACTCCTATCTCATCTTTCGGAGCTATCCGTACGAAATTAGCTGAGATGGCAACTAATGCTTATGTAGGTGAAGCTGCATCATACAGAGCGGCGGCAGCTATTGAGGAGAGAATCAATCAACGTATTGCAGAAGGAAACACACATCAAGAAGCTGAGCTAAAAGGTGTAGAGGAATTTGCTATCGAGTGTTCTATCCTAAAAGTTGCTGTATCAGAAGACGTACAAGCTTGTGCAGATGAAGGAATCCAAATCTTCGGTGGTATGGGATTCTCAGAAGACACACCAATGGAAAGCGCATGGAGAGATGCTCGTATTTCACGTATCTACGAAGGTACAAACGAGATCAACCGCATGCTTACTGTAGGGATGTTGATTAAAAAAGCAATGAAGGGACATGTAGATTTATTAGGTCCTGCTATGAAAGTAGCTGACGAATTAATGAGTATCCCAAGCTTTGATGTACCAGATTATTCTGAATTATTCGCTGAAGAAAAAGAGATGATCAGCAAGTTAAAACAAGCTTTCTTAATGGTAGCTGGTAGTGCTGTTCAAAAGTTCGGTCCAGATTTGGAAAAACACCAAGCTTTATTAATGGCAGCTTCTGATATGCTAATTGAAATCTATATGGCAGAAAGTGCTATCCTTAGAACAGAGAAATTAGCGAAGTTAAAAGGAGAAGAAAATATTAAAGAGCAAATCGCTATGGCTCAATTATACTTATACCACGCTGTAGACATCATCGGATTAAAAGGTAAAGAAGGAATCGCTTCTTTCGCTGAAGGTGATGAACAACGTGTAATGTTAATGGGGCTACGCAGATTTACAAAATATGTGAACCTACCTAATGTAAATGCACTAAGAGAAACTATTGCATCAAAATTAGTAGACGCAAACGAATACGTATTCTAATTTAGGATACAGACAATTTGGTTTAGTTTGTTTGAAAAAAACCGTCATTTTTCTTCGGAGAAAGGGCGGTTTTTTATTTGACTACTAACCAAAAACGAAAAGCACTAATTAACAGATAGTTAATATATTTTTCTCAAACAAAATCCGTTATTTGCAACTTTAAATACATAATTATAGCCAATATTGTTTATAAAATCACTATTTTGCAAAAAAAGAAAGCATCCATGAGAAATAAACTACTGTTATTTTCTTTCCTATCCCTTATAGGAAGTAAAGCAATTGCGCAAGATTTCAACCAAAAGAGTATTTTTAAACTTCCCGAAAGTGAAGTGGTAAACGACTTTAATCTTTACTTGGATACGAGATATGATTATAAAAATGTCTTCACTCCTACCCAAACAGAACTAAGTCAATTTCAAGTGAATCAAACAAGGATTTACTTAACAACTAAATTGTTCAATAAGGTTGATTTTAATTTTCGATATAGTTTTAATGCGAAAGAAAGTAAAGACGCATTAGAGTTTGCCTTCCTGGAATATCATATCAATGACAACTGGGCAATCTCAGCAGGTAAACTATTTACAAACTGGGGGTCTTTTGATATTGATTACAATGGTGCAGAATTATACATGTACACCATTGTGACAAATGATATTGAAGTATACAGCCCTGGGGTAAATTTCATGTACTATATGAATAAACATAAATTTACTTTCCAGATAAGTAGTCCTACAGAAGTTTTTACAACTCCAGAATATAAAAATAAGGCGTATTCTTATATGTTATTGTGGGAAGGAAAACTATTCAATGACAAATTAAGAACCAGATACGGCTACTCTTTGATGCAACATGATAGTTCAAAATACTATAATTGGGCTACAATCGGTAATCAGCTTCACTTAGGGAAATGGATTTTTGAATCAGATTGGATTTATGGAACAAGAAACTTAAACTATAGTGACTTGGTAAATATTGAAGATATTGGCGTATCTGAAGTTAGAGATAATTCATTTGCTCTAAGTGCTAAATACAAGATCAATAAATTTGTTCCCTATATTAGAGGTATTTACAACAAAAGGAAAGATTTAACCAATAACTATGCTTATTCTCAAGTCAACCTTCAAGCAGCTTTAGAATACTATCCTTTACAAGATCAAAACCTCTTTAAGGATTTAAGGTTATTTACAGCCTATATATACCAAAACCAAAGTTTTGAAAGAGAATTATCACATCTCTCCGATCAACACGAAAATCAAATCGTAGCAGGAATAAGATGGTTAATCCCTATGGTAAGAAAATAAAACAAGAAAGGAATAAGAGTTAAACTCTTGTTCCTTTTTTGTTTTAGTACTTTAACTATTAGAAAAAAAGGAATAAAGACAATCTTTTTTATTGAGAAATGATTCCATTGTTCCTTAATTACTTATTTATGGACATTATTTAGCACTTTTATGCAACACTTATAATTTTTAGTAATAATTTATACAATTTTATACCATTGATAGCAACAATATATATTTTTTAGTAATTTTATATTCGTAATTCTTAATCTTAATTGAGAAAAGTAGAATAGTATGAAAAAGATACCCCGTTTTAATAGTTGCGATTTATTAGATCAAGAAAACATTGCTCAGGATTGCGTTATTTTCGATTTGCAACACGTTTTATCATTGAGAAACAATGTTGTCTCTGTCGCACATAAGCACTTGTTTTATCAAATCCTTTTCATAACGGGGGGTGAAGGAGAACACTTTATAGACTATAAAAACTACAATGTAAAGAAAGGAGATCTATTTTTCATCAATCCTGGCCAAGTACACCGTTGGGATTTTAACGAACACACCCAAGGTTTCATCATTAACTTTACAAAGGATTTTTTTGCTTCGTTTCTATCAGATAGCCAGTTTATCGATAATCTGCCTTTCTTTCGATTAGATATAGACAATGAATCTCTATTGAGTATTGACAGTTACTATTCTACTATACTAAATATTTTTGACAAGATAAATTACGAAGTACACCTTCAAAAAGGAACAGATCAAAATCTGATACGCGTTTACTTACTTGAGCTTTTCTTACTTTGTAAAAAGCACTATGAACACGATGATAATTTTACTTATAGTCAGTTGCAACCAAGTAACCTTGTCAAGCAATTTGAATATTTGGTAGAAAAACACTTTTATGAGTTGCGTTTTCCAAAAGAATATGCCGAATTACTATATGTCACACCAAATTACTTAAATGCTGTCTGTCAAAAAGTAAGAGGTCAATCAGCGGGAGAACTAATTAGAGGAAGAATACTTCTTGAAAGCAAAAGACTCTTAGTCAATACAAATATGTCTGCAAGTGAAATTGCCTATAAACTAAGTTTTAAAGACAATTCGTATTTTTCGCGTTTCTTTAAAAAGTATGTTGGTGTAGCACCAGATGAATATAGAAAATCATAAAAAAACAAGGCTTATAACGATGATTATAAGCCTTGTTTTTTATTGCTATCAATACACTATTTTAGTAATTACCTTTTGATTTTTATAGATTTATATCCTCAATAATTGTTGGTAATACCCTTTATTATGAATGTTCTTATGGCACATTCCATTGTACAGTAGGATTGTACCACAAAGCACCTTGGTTTACTTCCAAAGGTGAATCAAAATTATTTGTATACAAAGCTCCTGTTCCCAAGCCTTGCGGCAAGCTATTTTTAAGTGTAAAAGTCCATTGTGCAATAGCATTCAAACCAATATTACTTTCTAAGGCAGAGGTAATCCACCATCCTATATTTCGCTCTTGAGCTAAAGCAATCCATTCCTCACTACCTCTATAACCGCCAACTAAACTTGGTTTTAAGATAATGTATTGAGGTTTAAGCTCATCTAACAACCTCGCTTTATCTTCTATGTTAATCACCCCTATCAATTCTTCATCTAAAGCAATAGGCAAAGGAGTCTTTTTACATAACTCTGCCATTTGCTCATACTGACGTTGCTTAATAGGCTGCTCAATACTGTGCAATTTGAATTCAGACAATACTTCTAACTTTTCCAAGGCCTCTAAAGGCGTAAATCCTCCGTTAGCGTCAACTCTTAATTCAATCTCTTTTTCAGAGAAATGCGATCGAATATAGCGCAGTAAATCAACTTCTTTTTCAAAATCAATTGCCCCTATCTTCAGCTTAACGCATTTGAATCCAGCATTTAATTTCTCGTCAATCTGCTCTTTCATATACTCGTGCTCACCCATCCAAATTAAGCCGTTTATGTCAATGGCCTTTCTTCCCTCAGTAAAAGCAGATGGAAAAAGAATAAAAGGATCTGAAGCTTCAAGTGATAAGAAAGCTTGCTCAACTCCAAACTGTATAGACGGCCATTCTCTTAGTTGTTCCCATAACACCTCTTTACCTAAAGCTATATTTTCAACTACCCATTGGAGTTTTTCTTCATATCCTAATCGGTCATCAAAACTAAGAGAGCGCAGTATCCCGCACTCTCCTATTCCAATTTTGTTATTTTCCTTAATTCTAAGCAACCATGTTTCTTTTTGGGTAAGAATACCCCTCGAGGTACCTGATGGTCTCTTAAAATCTAAAATATAGCGTTCATACGATGCTTCTATCATAAACTACAAAGTTAGGCTCTCTCCAATAGCCAATAACATTAAATCTTTTCCTTTCTCAAAGAACTTCTTCTTAGCTTCTTCGTGATCTATCTCGATATAACCAAAAGTATCAAAGTGATAACCCATAACTTTGTCACAACCTACAAAATCAGAAGCAATTACCGCTTCATCAATATCCATAGTAAAGTTGCTTCCAATAGGTAAAATAGCTAAATCCAATTGTGTAAAAAGAGGAATTAATTTCATGTCCATTGTCAAAGAAGTATCTCCAGCGATATAGACATTCTTGTTCTTGCTCTCTATCACGAATCCCCCTGGTTGTCCCCCATAGCTACCATCTGGAAAAGAACTCGAGTGAATAGCAGGCGTGTACTTTACTTTTCCAAACTCAAATGTCCAACTACCACCGTGGTTCATCGGATGAGCTTGCAACCCTTTTGCCTCAAAATGGCCGGCAATTTCCGCATTTGACACCACTACAACATCGGGATTATTCTTCGCAATCAACTCTACATCTGCGATGTGATCTCCATGCGCGTGCGTTAAAAGAATGTAATCTGCTTTGATAGCATTAACGTCAATTTGTTTAGCTGCAGGCAAAGGATTACCCGTAATAAATGGGTCAACAATTATATTGATATCATCAATCGTTATACCTAAGCAAGCATGTCCGAAGTAAGTAATTTTCATATTCTAATTATTTTAAAGGATTAAAGCTAAAGAAAATAAAACGGAAACAAAAAAAGTTGATAAAGCAACTATCTTCATTTGTGAGTCTAATTCTTTTGGCAAGGTGTTATTCTTAACAAATATCAAGTGTTTTATAAATGGAATATAAGCGACGATAAAGAAGTATTGATAATAAGAAAAGTTGGAATACAATGCGTATACAATAAATGCTATTAGGGCAAATACAATAATAAAATAATGATATTGCTTTGCTCCTGATCGACCTAATTTTACTGCAAGTGTATTTTTACCAACAAGCTTATCTGAATCTAAATCACGCATATTATTAATATTCAACACAGCAATACTCAAATTTCCCACAGCTAATGCTGGTAGGATTACCCAGTAGCTAAAAACTTGACCGTACAAATAGAAACTACCGAGTACACTTACAAGCCCAAAGAAAATGAATACAAATAAGTCTCCTAATCCTTTATATCCATAAGCTCCTGAACCAACAGTATATTTAATTGCCGCAGCGACACAGCTAACTCCTAAAACAAAGAAGAAAAGAGAGGTAAGAAAATTATCTTTTCCAAACGATATGTAAATCAAAACTAAAGCTGATAGTAGAGATAGTAAAGAGGTTACGATTACCCCTTTCTTCATTTGAGCAGCTGACAACAACCCACTTTGCACAGCGCGTTGTGGTCCTACACGCGTTTCATTATCAGTTCCCTTGACACCATCTCCGTAATCATTAGCAAAATTTGATAGTATCTGCAATAAAAGCGTTGTCAATATTGCGAATAAAAATATGCTAAGAAAATTAGCATTGGAAGTAAAAAAAGGGAAAGCACATGCTGACCCAACAATAATACCCGAAACAGAGAGCGGTAGTGTTCTCAATCTTGCAGCGTTAATCCACGCTTTCATTTTTGTCATAAATTCAAATTTAACTAAGCAGCGATTTTGAAAAATCATTTTAACTGCACACAAAAATAAAGAGAATTTATGACATCTATTCCTTAGTATCCAACGGAAATTAAATATACTCCGATTATAGGTATCCTTGTTTTTTAAGTTTTAAATATTTGCTGGGTTTAGCAAATGTATAATAAAGTGCAAGTAGAGGATTACACCCTCTAATTGTAAACAAAATAGTGTGCTCATCTTTAATCTCAAAAACGATAGCATTGGATGAGTTCCAATCTATTTTTCCACTCAAAATATGTTTTCCTGGAGCAACATCAAATGTTACTTCTTCACCATTTGAAATAGAACATAACTTTTCACCATCTAAAAAAATAATATAATTTCTATGTCTATCTACTATAGCCTTTTTTCTCTTAAGAACAATTTTAGCCATTATCTGTAATCTTAGTTATAAGTACTATAAAGGTAATGGTAAATCGTAAGGTGTACAAAATAATAGGCTATTAATAAGGCTTCGATATACACTGCCATTACAAGCGATTACTTAATGTTAAGCTTTAAGTAAAACCAAAATTTAAAATAGTGTATAATAATTGACTTTTTTACATCAAAAAGTACTTATTTACACTGATAACTTTTAGTTATAACAAAACATAACTACTTGATTTTAAAAATAATAATATACTTTACATAAAGTTAAATTACAAGTGTTAAAATTGAATCTTTGAAGTATTCATTTGCTTTAAAAAGCAAGTGTTTTAGAATAAAATCACAAGGTTTTTACAAACGTAACTAATACAGACACCACAAATATTCTATACATTTTTTTCGAAGTATACATTTAAATGAACACTTTAATACTCCAAATTTCAAGTGCTGTACTCCTACTTTTACCGATAACAAACTCCATAATTCACTTTCAAATTAGCTGAACAAAACATAATAAAAGAAGTTTTACTCAACGTTTCATTTCATTGATAAAGACATCTTCTCTGCATACCTTCCAGTAAACAAACCTTTATTATGTCCGAAAAATACATTATAAATCATATTAAATTACTTCTTAAAAAAAAGTATTACAGCTTTCACAACCCCTTATTTAATAAAAGTACCTTTAGTCTAAAATGAAGAAATGCGATTAGTATTCTTTCGCCAATACTCCCCCATGTCATTCATTAAAACACACCTTATCACAAAAAAAGAGCACTTAATTCACATGAATAAAGTGCTC
>NZ_WSPP01000031.1:0-945 GCF_009767705.1 Myroides sp. LoEW2-1
ATCTATAGGAGGAGTCTTGAAAATCAATTGAAAAAAAAAGCTATTTTTTGCAGTTCAACATTACCTTTATTAATTGAACCATTAAGATATAAGGCATATATAAGTTCCACTAGCGCAGCTTTTGTATCAGACCAATAAACATGTGGTTGGTTTGCATGTTTAATTGTAGGTTGTTTTGAATTTGTTATATTCTCTAGCCTTGTTTTGATATAGTTATAGAATAATTCATTAGAAATAATTTTAGCTATTATATAATCATAGTAAGTTGAGAACTCTGCGTCTAATTCAAAGACAAAGCTATTTACCCCTTGTAAAATATTTATATTCCCTAGGGTAAAATACTTGACATCTTTATCAGAGCGTCCGGATTTGTAATAATTGTAAAAATCCGATTTATGTAGGTGTTCAAAGAAATCTCTTTGCAATTTATTTTGTTGTGCTATAAAGTATTTCTCTATTGTTTTTGAACCAATTATTGGAGCATTGGCCTCTATTCGATATACTTTATTGTAGAAAATAAGTCTTGCTAAAAACTTAGGCTTGATGTTTTTAAAAAATATGATTTGTTCTTCTTGACTTGTAAAACCTTTAGTTGTTACAATTTGTTTTACCATAGAAAGGCCTTTTTTAAAGTATAAAGCCATTTCTTTGGCTTGTTTAATGGCCATTTCAGGATCAGTACTTAATTGTTGTTCATTACTTAAAAATTCTTGACAAATCCATTTGTAATCAAAATTTTTCATAATAGTTAGGATTAAAATTATTATTTGAGTTTTAATAGTTCGCTACTAACTAGTTTGTTTATGCATTAAAAGGTAAAAAAAATAAATTACCTGGTATGTTAAAAATTAGTACATTTTGCGATTGTAAAACAAAAGTGTTATTTTGTAACGTGTTGTTTATCAGTTTTTTTAATTAATTGAAGAGGTAGATGTGTAATCAAAC
>NZ_WSPP01000272.1:0-25713 GCF_009767705.1 Myroides sp. LoEW2-1
AGAGAGAGTGTTTTTTGGTGTGCAACTCAAAGATAATTTGAGATCCTTAATTTACTCTCTTTTTTTGTACCTTTTTTTTAAACGTTTAGGACGTTATTGGTATAGGATATGAGAAGAAAGACTTAATAGTGATTTATTGATATTGTGAAATAAAAAGTAAAACTATTAAAACAGTAGTTTTACAGGTAATAGTTTATGGTTTAAAATTATATTTTCCTTAGCAACTCTTATCAATATGAGCGAAATTAAATTATCTTTGCTTCTTTAAAAAAAATAATCAAAATGACATTAAATCAGATTTTAACTCCGCAGATAGAGAAGGCTATTCAACAATTGTACGGTGCAACTGTAGATAAAGTTGAATACCAAGCGACAAGAAAAGAGTTTGAAGGAGATATTACTGTAGTTATTTTTCCTTTTTTAAGACAAATAAAGGGAAATCCAGTAGAAATTGGGACGAAGATAGGTGAGTACTTAGTAGAAAATACATCTGTAATAGAACGGTTTAATGTAGTTAAAGGTTTTTTAAATTTAGTAGTTTCAGATAGTTATTATATTGAGTTTTTTAATGCTATACGCAACGCGGAACACTTCGGTTTTGTAACACCTACTCTTGGTGATAAAGCGGTATTAGTAGAATACTCATCTCCAAACACAAATAAACCTTTGCATTTAGGTCATGTTAGAAATAACTTACTTGGATTTTCTGTAGCAGAGATATTGAAAGCTTCGGGAAAAAAGGTTTATAAAACTCAAATTATCAATGACAGAGGTATCCATATTTGTAAGTCAATGTTGGCTTGGCAAAAATATGGAAACGGGGATACACCAGAATCTACTGGCTTGAAAGGTGATAAGTTAGTAGGTAATTACTATGTGAAGTTTGATGTAGAATACAAGAGTCAAATCAAAGAATTGATGGCTCAAGGTATGTCTGAGGACGATGCTAAGAAAGAGGCTCCTATCATTAAAGAGGCTAAGCAAATGCTTGTTGATTGGGAGAATGGAGTACCTGAAGTGATAGAGTTGTGGAAAACAATGAATCAATGGGTATATGATGGTTTCGCTGTGTCGTATAAAAACTTAGGTGTAGACTTTGATAAGGTGTACTACGAGAGTAATACTTATTTGCTTGGAAAAGATGAAGTAGAGAAAGGATTAGAACAAGGCGTTTTCTTTAGAAAAGAGGATAATTCAGTTTGGATTGATTTATCAGATGAAGGTTTAGATGAGAAGTTAGTATTACGTGGAGATGGAACTTCAGTGTACATGACACAAGATATTGGTACAGCTATACAACGTGTAAATGATTTCGGAGATGTAGGAGGTATGGTTTACACTGTTGGTAATGAGCAAGACTACCACTTTAAAGTATTGTTTTTGATTCTTAAAAAGCTTGGCTTTGATTGGGCTGAGAGTTTATATCATTTATCTTATGGAATGGTAGAACTACCTTCTGGAAAGATGAAAAGTAGAGAGGGAACGGTAGTAGATGCTGATGACTTGATGCAGGAGATGACTGATACGGCTAAGAGTATCTCTGAGGAGTTAGGTAAACTTGAAGGATATTCAGATGAAGAGCGTTCTCAGTTGTTTACGACTATAGGCTTAGGTGCCTTAAAGTACTTTATTTTAAAAGTAGATCCACGTAAAGGGATGATGTTTAATCCTAAAGAATCAGTTGATTTTGCAGGAAATACAGGTCCATTTATCCAATATACTTACGCACGTATTCAATCGATCTTAAGAAAGGCTGATTTCGATTACACGACGGAGATATCAGGCATTACTTTAGATGTAAAAGAGAAAGAACTATTGAAATTACTTGAGGATTTCCCTGTTGTAATTCAAGATGCTGCACGTACACATAGCCCTGCATTAGTAGCTAATTACGTTTATGAACTGGTAAGAGAGTACAACTCTTTTTACCAAACTGTATCTATCTTAGGAGAAGAAGATACTGTATTAAGAATTTTTAGAGTACAATTATCTCATAAAGTAGGTGAAGTAATTAAAGATGCCTTTGCATTACTTGGGATTGCCGTACCTGAACGAATGTAATTATACATTTTTGTGAAAAAAGAAAAATCTTATATTATACAGTCATTTGCCATTCTAGTAATGGCAAGTGGCTTTTTTTTGTTTTTTAAGGGGAATTTACCTTCAAAGATATTTTCTGAAGCTGCTCCTAAAACTGGAAATGTCGTAATTGATAGTTTGCTTTTAGAGGCATTTGAACAAGCCAAGGAAAGCAGTAAGAAAGGGTTAGTTGATGAAGCATTAGAGGAGAAGGAAAACAGTTCTAAAGACACATTAACATCTGCTATAGGAGATGGAAATATTACCCTCATTGAAGAAGGTGATCTTTTGTCATTAGAATCAGAGGATAACTTTAAGGGGATGTTGTATTTAGAGCCCTTCTTTGAGAGACTATATGAATTAGAGCACAACAAAGGCAAGCGCGTTCGTATTGCATATTATGGCGATTCTATGACAGACGGGGATTTGATTGTTCAAGATTTGCGTAAGACCTACCAAGATACTTATGGTGGAGCTGGAGTTGGCTATATTCCCATTAATGTTGAGTCTGCTAAATCAAGGGGATCTATTGTTCATAGATATTCAGCAAACTGGAAAGTTCAATCATTTCTTAATGTAAAAAGACCAATGAGACCCTTCGGTGTCTCTGGACAAGTATTCTTTATAAAAGACACTGTAAAAGACACTTGGATTAGTTTGCAGGCTGGAAATATTAGAAATATGACCAGTTTGAATTCTCCAACTCTTTATTATGGGGCCTCGAATAATAAAAAGGGTAAAGTTAAAGTTATAATAGATAGAGATACTGTTGTAAAAGACTTAGCTATTAATGGTGAGTTGAATAGTTTGAAACTTTCAAATAGAAGTTTAAGACAGATCAAGTTGATGTTTCAATCGGCAGATTCAATTCCTATTTACGGTATAGATGTAAGTGCTTATAATGGTGTTCAAGTAGATAACTTTTCAAGTAGAGGAAACTCAGGTTTGCCATTGTCTTTATTTCGAGTGAGTTTGATGCAGAAGTTTCAACGTAGTTTAGATTATAATCTTATTATACTTCACTATGGAACTAATGTGCTTAATTATGGTTCACTTGATTACAGATGGTATACTAAGCAAATGGGAGTTGTGGTAAATCACTTGAAACAGTGTTTTCCAAATGCGGCTATTTTAGTAATATCGACTGCAGATAAGTCAAGCAAGAAGGACATGAAGATGCAAACTGACCCAGCAGTTGTACCGTTGGTAAAAGCACAGCGTAAGTATGCAATGGAGAACCATGCAGGTTTTTTAAATCTATATGAAGCTATGGGAGGAGATGGTTCAATGGTTAAATGGGTAGAGGAGTCTCCTAATCGTGCAAACAAGGACTATACTCACTTCAATCATCGTGGAGCACAAGATATAGCTAAGTTGATTTATCAACAGTTAGATGAAGGGTATAAAGAGTATAGGACTAAACGCCACAAGAAAGAAGGAATAAAAGAAGAAAGTAGTGTTGATTCATTACAACAAAAAGAAAAAGAAGAAAATACAACTGTAGTAGACACTGTTGAGAATGGTAAAAAGTAAAATTGCTCTTGTTCTGAGTAGCATTTTTTGGGGAACTTGTGCTTTTGCACAAGAAAATTTAATTAAGTATCAAGTTAATTCAGATTCAGATCTTGATAGCATAAGTGCTGTTGACCAGGAAGAGGGAAACCGTATATATTATGATGACCGATTATATGAGTTTTTTCAGAAACTATATGAGCTTGATTCTTTAAAGGAAGGTAAGGTCAATATTGTACATATTGGCGATTCACATATTCAAGCTGATTTTTTTACAGGAAAAATGAGAAAACTATTGCAATCCCGTTTTGGAAATGGTGGGTTGGGATTTGTTTTTCCTTATAGATTGGCAAAGACGAATGGTAACTCTATCGTGCGTTATACATCAAATGTAGACTGGGAAAGTAGAAGAAATATTTATCCTGTTAACGGTGCTAACGTTGGTTTAAGTGGGATTGCACTTTCGACTAATAATAAAAACTTAGTTATCGAAATGAATATTCGCGATAACGAATATAGTTTTTCGCGCATGAAAGTTTTTACTCCGACTGAAGATCAATTGTTTAATTTAGGTAGTACTGATAAACAATTGAGTTTAGAGTCTGGTGTTCCTAAGAAAGTAAATCACATTATCAAGAGTGGAGAATCTCTGTCGAGTATTGCCAGAAGATATGGAACCTCTGTGATTGATTTGAAACGCATTAATAAGTTAAAAACCAGTACCATTCACCCAGGTAGAAGTTTATCTATACCTACTCCAGAAAGAGAGCCTGTAGTGGTTAATCCTGAGGTTTTTAATAGAGTAGATGCTACTCAAGCAGAAGGTTATTACGACTTCACATTTGATAGAGAGCAAAATCGCATCTATTTTTATTCAAATGAGGAGAAGGAGTTATACGATTTGAACGGAATTGTTTTAGAGAACGATAGAGCGGGACTGCTATATCACAGTATAGGAGTAAATGGCGCTCGATATTCAGATTACGGAAAGTATCCTCTGTTCTTTGAACAGTTAAAGGGATTAGAACCAGATTTGCTGGTTTTATCAATGGGTACTAATGAGGCATTTGACAAAATGAGTCCAGCTGATTTTCAAAATCAGGTAAATATTTTTCTTAAGAAAGTAAAAGAACACTTACCAAAAGTAAATGTTCTAATAACAACCCCACCTCCGAGTTATTTTTCTAAAGGGAATGTCAATACGGTAGCAACTGAGTTATCAAATGAATTAACCATTAACGGCCTGGAAAATAACTATGCTGTATGGGATTTGTACTTTAATTTGGGAGGAAATTTAGGTCTGCAAGAGTTGCAAGATCAGGGAATGTTAGCTCGTGATTTAGTACATTATTCAGTGAAGGGATATGAGTATTCTGCTGATTTATTCTTTGATGCTTTAATCGAGGCATATCAAAAATTTTGTGAGAAAAAGAAATAATGTTGTTCATGAGTTTATTTAATATAGAAATACCTTCGGTTTCATGGGATGATGTTATCCATTGGTTTACATTTAATCCAAAGGAGCCTTTGCTGTTTAATTCAGCTTTGTTTTTGGGGTTATTTATCGTTTTTTATCTATTCTATATTTTAATGAGGAAGACTTTCCATGTGCGATTATTGTATGTGGTACTGTTTTCTATATTTTTCTATTACAAGTCGAGCGGTATGTATTTTTTAATACTGGTCGGTTCTTCTTTAATGGACTATTATTTTGCGAAAATAATTAATGATACTTTAAACGAGACGAAGAAGAGAACTTTGTTGACGGTTAGTATTATCGTTAACCTGGGAATGTTAGGATATTTTAAATACACGAACTTCTTCTTAGATGGTGTTAATTTCTTTGCTGAAACTGGCTTTCATATCGATGATATAATCTTGCCTGTAGGTATTTCGTTTTTTACTTTTCAATCGATCAGTTATATAATAGAAATTTACCGCAAGGAAATCGAACCAACGAAGAACTTTTTAGACTACTTGTTCTTTATATCGTTCTTTCCTCAATTGGTTGCAGGACCAATTGTACGAGCAAAAGATTTTATTCCTCAGATTTATGAAAATATAAAGGTTACACGTGATAATGTAAATGAAGGATTATTATTGATTGTCGGAGGATTACTCAAAAAGGCTGTTATCTCTGATTACATCTCTATTAACTTTGTTGACCGTGTATTTGATTCGCCGAATAGTTATACTGCTTTTGAGAACTTAATGGCATCTTATGGGTATGCGATTCAGATTTATTGTGATTTCTCTGGATATTCAGATATGGCTATCGGTATTGCATTATTGTTAGGGTATCGTTTGCCAATGAACTTTAATGTACCATATCAATCTACGTCAATTACTGAGTTTTGGAGACGTTGGCACATATCACTTTCTACTTGGTTAAAGGATTTCTTGTATATCACAGTAGGGGGGAATAGAAATGGTAGTTTTGGAGGATTCTTCTTTCCCTCTCTTTTCTTTGTAGGGGTTTTAGGTTGGGGAATATACTATTATAAGACCAGCGCTATTCCGTTGTTAATAGCCATAGGATCAATAATTGTATTTGGTGTTACTATTTTGTTTTCAAAAGAGAGAAAGAAAAGCTTGTTTACCAATTTCAACTTGTTGACTACCATGTTACTTGGTGGATTATGGCACGGAGCAAGTTTGCGATTCATCGTTTGGGGAGCACTTCACGGTATAGCATTAGCTGTACATAAGATTTTTATGGAGTTGTTTCCAAGAGCAAAAGGTAAAGAACCTTCGTTTGTATGGAAAGTTATGTCTATAGTGATAACTTTTCATTTTGTTACATTTTGTTGGATCTTCTTTAGAGCGAGATCATTTGATACGGCATTAGATATTATTTATAATATCGGTAAAATAGATTGGGATTTACATGCTTGGATGGTGATAATAGATGGATATAAAAACGCCTTCTTGTTAATCTTAATAGCATTTGTATGGCATTTTATACCAAAGAAATGGATGGAAATTCCACATCAGTTGTTTAATACAGCTCCAGTATTTGTGAAGTCTGTGTTTTTAGGCTTTATATTTTGGGTTGTTTACGCGACAGCTACTGCAGGTCCACAACCATTTATTTACTTCCAGTTTTAAAGAGTTTGAATCAAAATATAGTCGAACCTATAATACAAAAAAAGCACTACAATCTGTAGTGCTTTTTTTGTATTATTTTGTGCGTAAATCAGCTTGGTGTTTAGGCGATAACATCGGTTCAGCAAATGAGATGACCTCTTCTTCTTCTAATGCACTTAAAATGGCGTATACGTTTTTATAATTTGTTTGAAGAGGAATGCTAATTACAAAGTAATAATCATCTACTAATTCTATTTCTGTATTAGCATATAGGATTTCATTGTATAGATCTTCTCGATTGTATTTCTCTTTTTGGACAATGACTTGAACAGTACTATTGCCCGAATAACTTTCTATATGTTGTATTACCAACCTTTTGTCGGCATCTTGTATTGAAGCATAAACCACATCTTCACATGAAAGTTCTGGTCCATAATAGGGAATATTATCTATTTTATATAAACCTTTGCTGGCATCAATTACAACTCCCCAAAGTACTTCTTCCGTATTTTTTTCTAATACTTCACTATAATACTTTACTACTACTTGTTCTAACTGTTCTAACTGTTCTTTCATTTCAGAATAATATTCGGATTATTTATTTATAAGAGTAGGTATGTAACCTAATTCAGTTGCAAAGATAAAAGGTAAAAGGGATTTAGTATAATGCGATTTCACAATAAATAAAAAAGTTATTAACCCTTTTGATAGCAATAGAGAGCTTGTAGAACAGGAAGTGCCTTTATCTGTTTAGTTTAATTTCTTCTGTATATTCGAAGATGCCATAGACTAATAAGTCAATTTCATAGTGATTCGCATACGATTTGCCATACTCAATCAGTGTAGTATAGATATTATTTTCTGAAGATTGGATTAATTGATAGGCATAATCAATCATTCCTTCTATATAGTTGGCCTGTATATTTAGTGTACGCAATTTTCTCTTTGCCAGTGTATTTATATCTTCAATTGGCATTCCTTGCGTTGTTGATAAGCCTAAACTGTATCCATAGTAAACCATACCAAAAACGACAATCATTGTTTCACTTTTGTCATCCCATAAGGGACTGTTGACAACTTGATGGAACAAAAAATCTGTTTTTTGACGGAATTTACTTTTCATGGCTACTACATATAGTTGAATTCACAGGCGTATATACTGACAATAGATGCCTATCTAATAACCCCTAAAACCTAATGTTGATACGTGTTTGAGTTGTGTAGAATGACAAAAAGTCTATTTGTTTTTTATAAACTGTATAATTATCTGTTAAAGATACTTTTAATTTTTCGAAGTAAGTAATAATGTTAATTTTTTAATTTAGAATATTAAGTTTTTTTTGATTAAATAGAATGTATTCTGAAGGAGTTTTATTAAAATGCAATCATTCTTTTGGTTACTAAAGACATACTTTATTTGTTTATTGTTATTCTTGGGATTAATTAACTTGTTAATTATTAGATATATAGGTTTTTTATGGCTAAATTTATAGAACAACTATAAAACCAAATATCATGGAAAAAGCTTTAAAAATCATAGTAGCTGTATTATTGATATTTACAGTATTCTCTTTACCTCCAGACTTGTACCGTTTTGTAAGCCTAATTGTAATGGTGTCTTTGGGTATTTTAGCTTACAATTCTCATGTGAACAAGAAGCTAATAGAAGTTTTAACGTATATCGTATTAATTGTTATTTTTCAACCTTTTTATACTGTTACCATTTCACCTATACTTTGGAAATCGATTACCATTTTAGCAGTACTTTATCTGATTGGCAGTAGTTTTTTCAATTTGAATAAAGTGGAAAAACAGTAAACGTACGCGTTTCATCGCTCTATTTATACCTAAAAGGTATAGAAGTGCTTTGTTTTAGCCTATTGTGATTTCATCAAATTATTAATAATATGCGCTATGTATTGTGAAATATTAGTGTGTTTTGAATAGTATGGTTAAATAATATTTGTGATTACTATTTTTTTAATTAAATAAAGGTAAAATTATTCAATGCTTGTTAAAATTGTTATATAAATTGTATATTGCAGTAAGCTATTCGTAGAAAGAATAAAAATCCTACTGTGTATTTGGGATAGAAAGTAGAGTGGGGACATATTTTCTATCGTTAACTAGATATGACAAGGTAAAGGTCACTTGTACAAGTGACCTTTTTTGTTGCTTTATGCTATATAAAAAGCCATTAATAATCTATTAATGGCTTTTTAATTTTATGCAAACGAAACTGTGATTTACAGCTTTAGACCCTTTAGTCTTAGTGAGTTTGTAATTACTGAGACAGAACTAAAACTCATTGCTAAAGCGGCTATCATCGGTGATAAAACGATTCCAAAAACAGGATATAGTACTCCTGCTGCAATTGGAATACCAACTGAATTGTATATAAAGGCAAAGAATAAGTTTTGCTTAATATTTCGCATTACTCCATGACTTAGGTTAATAGCTTTAGGGATACCAATTAGATCTCCTTTTAGCAGTGTGATTTCTGCACTTTCAATAGCCACATCAGTTCCTGTACCCATAGAGATACCTACGTTGGCCTGTGCTAAAGCTGGGGCGTCGTTAATACCGTCACCTGCCATAGCTACAACTTTTCCTAATTCTTGCAATTTTTTGATTTCGTTCAATTTATCCTCCGGCATTGCTTCGGCTAAGAAGTGTTTGATATTTAACTCATCTGCTACAGCTTTGGCTGTATTGGGATTATCTCCAGTAATCATAATTACCTCGATACCTTTACTTTGCAAGTCTTGAACAGCCTTTTTACTGGATTCCTTGATTTTATCATATAGTACAGCATAACCAATAATATTGTTGTCTTCTGCAATATAAGATACTGTTTTACCCAAGTTTTGTTCTGCACTTACTTTAAGTTCTAACTCACTACTTACCTCAGCTTGTACAGTTTCCATTAAAGCTTTGTTCCCCAATGAGATTCTTTTCTTGTCTACAACTCCTTGTATTCCTTTACCTGTCACGTTGTTAAACATTTTAATGGAACTTAAGGACAATCCCTTTTCTTTTGCTTTATTGGTAAAAGAAGTTGCAAGTGCGTGTTCACTATTTTGATTTAATGAAGCTGTTAGATGCAATAAATCATTTTCAGAATAACCTTCTACTATGGATACAATTTTCTCTACAGAAGGCTTACCTTCAGTTAAAGTACCTGTTTTATCAGTAATTAAAACATTTACTTTATTGGCTGTTTCAAGTGCTTCTGCATTTTTGATAAGGATACCATTTTGAGCTCCTTTACCTATACCTACCATTATAGACATTGGTGTTGCCAATCCTAATGCACATGGACACGCAATAATTAAAACAGCTAAAGCATTGACAAAAGCGTATGCAAGTTTTGGTTCTGGTCCAAGTGTTTTCCACAAGATGAACGTGATGATAGAGATCAACACTACAGTAGGCACAAAATACTTAGCTACTTTATCTGCTAATTTTTGGATCGGTGCTCGAGAACGGCTTGCGTTATTAACCATTTCGATGATTTGCGATAAGAGTGTTTCATCTCCTACTTTCTCTGCAATCATTAGGAATGAACTATTGCCATTTATTGTTCCCGCAACTACTTTATCACCTTTAGTTTTATGAACAGGGATAGGTTCTCCAGAAATCATTGATTCATCAATACTACTGTCTCCTTCAAATATAGAACCATCAACTGGTATTTTTTCTCCTGGTTTTACACGTAATTTATTTCCTTTGACAATTTTTTCAAGAGCGATTACTTCTTCTCCCGATTCTGTCACTAAGGTAGCATCAGTAGGAGATAGCTTAAGTAATTCTTTTATTGCCGAATTTGTTCTACTATGAGCCTTAGCTTCCATTACTTGTCCTACAAGAACTAAAGTTAAAATAACAGCAACAGACTCGAAGTATAAGTGTATTCCGTGTTCTCCTTTAAAGTCTTCAGGGAATAGGTTTGGGAAGAATAAGGCTACAACGCTAAATAATAGTCCTGCAGCTGATCCTAATCCAATTAAACTAAACATGTTTAGATTCCACGTTTTAAAAGAGACCCATGCTCTGGTAAAGAACATCCAACAAGCGTATACTACTGGTAAAGTAAGTAGCAATTGTAGGTAGTTATTTATGTGATGAGGAACAACTTTACCTATTGGATCTCCTGGTATCATAGACCCCATGGCTAAAATAAAGACAGGTATTGTAAAAAGAACTGATATTCTCAGTTTCTTAAGCATATCTGTGTATGTAGTATCCTCTGGTTCTATGCTAATTGTTTTGGCAACTAATGCCATACCACATTTAGGACAATCTCCTGGTTCGTCATAGGTTTTGTCTCCTTCACAAAGCATTGGACAGTAATAAACTGTTTTCTCGATTTTAGCAGCAGGTATCTGCTCTAAATTCATACCACAAACAGGACATCCTACGTTAGTGTCATATACTTTATCTCCTTCACATAGCATTGGGCAGAAGTATTTACCTGCTTTATCAGCCATGTTATCGGGAATTTCTTGTTGGTATTTATCCTCCTCACTGATTTCGATAGCAGGTAGGATTTCTTGTGTACCATCTTCTTTTGTAACTATTTCTTGCAAGATATAGTTACCTTTTTGTAACAATGCCTTTTGTAGAGTTTTCGTATCTATGTCGTGATGTAACTCTAAGTCTGCTTGTGCATCTTCTAATGAAACGTGAGCGTGTACGCCGTGAACTGTGTTTAGTGTTTCTTCCACCTTAGTCCTACAGCCATTACAAGTCATCCCACTTACTTTATATTGCTTTTTCATATCTAAAAACTAATAATCTTAATTTATACATACAAAATTCGTTTAAATTGATTAATTCCTGTTATACAATTATGGAAATTGGTTATATATTTTTATTGTTAATCATTGGATAGGTATTGTAGATCAGTGAATAAGCAATTGAGCTGCCTTTTAGAATTGAGTACAAAGGATATTTTGTACTTTCGTACTTATTAAAAGAGAAAGCGTATGAAAAAGAGGATTAGTCTTGTGCTTATTATCGCTGTGGTGTGTATAGGTTGTAAGCAAAGTAAAAAACCTACTGAGATTTATGGTAAGGTGAAACCTGAGATAAAGAAAGAGGCCTTCTCGGAGGGATTACTTACTTATGAATTAAGCATAAGTGATTCTATAGTAGATACCTTTATCAAAGACAAAGTTGCTCAAGCACCTACGAACATAAATGCTTTATTGGATAAATACAAAGGAAAGCCTGAGGATAAGAAATACATTGAGAATTTCTTTGAGAATACCCCTGACTTTTTAAAGCGCTATGGTAAATTACCTTTTATAAAAAATACAGTAAGCATAGCAGGATATAACGTAAATAGTTATAGAGAAGGGTTAACTTATTTGTATGAATTGGAAATGAATGAGTTGCAAGGTCAAGGAAGTGGGTTTATTGGGCGAAATAGGAGTATGTTATCTCCAGAACAGGGCGTAAACTTTTCGATTAGAAAAGAGCAAGTGGAGCAAATAGACCGTCACTTCTTAATAGTTATCGATGAAAACAACTATACAAGAGAAGAACGAGAAACGGATATGAAAGTAGCAGGGTATGAAGTAAAAGAAGTGCTTTACCAACTCAAAGAAGAGTTGCGTCATACTGCTGATTTGTGTACTCCTTTAGAGCTAACTGTATATACAAGTAAGGGTGTAAGTGCTTTGGTTAATTCTGCTCTACCTGTACAATTGCCTCGTGAAGGTTATGGGGTTTTGAAGGCAGAGGTTCGCTTTAGAGATTCTTCTGTTGATCCTTTTTATTTTGTGATAGAAGCTAAGGCTGTCGTGGTAAGGGAGCTGTTGATGGGGGAAAAGTCAATAGTGAATTATTCCAAGGAGTTTACAGCATTAGATGAGTCTAATAGCAATGAAGTGTATAAAGCGGTTTTTGAAAAGTATATCATCGAACCTACGATGAATTCAAAGTAAACAACTCTGGTGAATACTGCTGTAATTGTATTTTAAAATTGGTAGAAGTAAAATTCCAATAGTTGATTGTTTCGGCTCTCTTTGAATCTTTATTTCATTTAGGTTGATAGGTTGGTTTATCAGATGAGATTTTTACTAATTTTGATAACAATAAGTGCGATGTTTGATATTAATGAAATAATCAAAGCCTAATATTCGGTGTCATACCTTAATGTTTTTTTGAATAGGTCAATCGCGCAAAGGACTAATTAGAGAAGTCCCTTTTAGTGATTCTTGTGATTAAGCAGTCTTTTTTTAAGTGAGATTAGCCAAAGGGCATGATTTTAGCTCGAGTGAAATAATAATTGACAAACGTCACTGTATTATTCATTTTGTCTTGTTCAAAGTTTACTTCTTCTTATTTTTGTATTAAATAACAGATTCAAATGAATGTATATTTTATCATTATCATCATACTACTTTTAGTTATTATCGGTATTTTACTTTACTTGTTAATTCGCTCTAATCGTTCAAGAGTGTATTTCGAAAAGGAGCAAGATCTCCTAAATAGCAAGTTAAAGTATTTTCAGTTGGAATCTTTAGAGTCAAGATTGGACCCACATTTGTTTAAGAATATCTTGAATTCGGTACAATCCCTTGCATACCAAACCTATTATGCATTAGATAAGATGGCAGGAGTTATGGATTATATTATGTACGATAGCCAAAAGAAGTTTGTATCACTTAGAGAAGAGCACGATTTTGCAATTAAATTAATTGATATCAATAAGATTAAACTGAATCCTTTGTTTCGATTGGATGTTCGTTCGGTGATACAAGAAGGAGAACTCTTATATGATGAGGACTTGGTTGCTCCTTTGATCTGTGTGGAGTTAATCGAGAATGCTTTTAAACACGCAGATTTACAAAGTTCAGACTCTTTTATCTCAGTATTGTTCAAAATGAAGAAAGGACAGTTTGATTTGATTGTTTCCAATAAAGCATCAAGTAAAAAGGGATTAGAAAAAGAACATGGGGGATTTGGTCTTAGTGCCTTACAGCAGCGACTTGAGTTAATTTACGGCTCTTATTTTAAATTAGAAAAATCATTTGATTCACAAGTATATACAATGCACCTAAAACTTAACTTATATGACTTCAAAGATAAAATGCATACTCTTAGATGATGAACTTTTAGGATTAAAGTATTTAAAGATGCTTTGTGAACAAATTCAAGAATTAGAAATTGTAGCAGTCTTTGATAATCCGCTTGTGTTTTTAGAACAACAAAAACAGTTGAATTATCAATTGTTGATTTTAGATATTAATATGCCTCAAATAGATGGTTTGTCAGTAGCTCAGCTTGTTCCAACAAAAGGAATAATATTTACTACAGCCTATAAAGAATATGCAGTTGAAGCCTTTGAAATAGATGCTATTGATTATTTGACAAAACCCTTGCGAAAAGATCGATTGCTAAAAGCTGTACACAAAGCTATGCGAAGTATAGAAAAAGAGGAGAAACCATTATTTATTACTTCCAATACCAATAAAGGAAAAGCAGTAATTTACTTTGAAGATATATTATTGATAACTACCTCAGAAGACGATCCTCGAGATAAGGAAGTATTATTAATTAATGATGGGCGTATTACCCTGAAGAATATTTCACTGGATAAGTTATTAGAAGTTCTGCCCCACGGGTTATTTGTCAGAGTTAATAAGCGAGAGATAATTGCTTATAAAGCTGTGCAATTCTTTAGTTATGATGAAATCACTACTACTATTTTAGACGTTAATAACAAGCCTTTATTAGTTACTATTGGAGCTGCTTTCAAATCAGATTTTTTAGCAAATATGTAACTTGTTACACATTTTTCTACTTTCATTACAAAACTATAGTTTATCACTACATTGTATAAGAAATACAAGGATAAATGGTAGATGTTTGCTTGAATTAAAACAACTACTAAAATGGAGAAATATAGAAATTCGCTATTGTATTTAGGATTAATAGGAGGGGGATTAGGCTCAATGTATTGGGTGGTAAATAAAGGCGCTGCATTGGAGCACAATGTTGTTAAGGTTGTATCTGAGTTAGGGCCTTTTGAAAACTTTCTCAATACACTAAAAGATAATCTTCATCATCCATTAGCATTACTATTAGCTCAAATAGTTACAATAGTACTGGTTGCAAGGGCATTTGGTTGGTTTTGTAAGAAAATTGGTCAGCCTTCTGTTATAGGAGAGATTATTGCTGGTATAGCCTTAGGACCTTCCTTTGTGGGAATGCACTTCCCCGAGTTTTCAGCAGTTTTATTTCCAGAGGCTTCTTTGGGAAACCTTAGTTTCTTGAGTCAGATAGGCCTTATTCTCTTTATGTTTGTTATAGGGATGGAATTAGACCTGAAAGTATTAAAGAATAAGGCGCATGATGCTGTACTTATCAGTCATGCAAGTATTATTATCCCCTTTGCTTTGGGAATGATTTTAGCCTATTTTATATTCACTTCTTTTGCTCCAGATGGAGTAGAGTTTTTATCTTTTGGATTGTTCTTGGGTATTTCAATGAGTATCACAGCTTTTCCTGTTTTGGCTCGTATTGTACAAGAGAGAGGATTGCACAAGAGTAGAATTGGTACTATTGTTATTACCTGTGCAGCTGCAGACGACATTACAGCTTGGTGTTTATTAGCAGCAGTAATCGCTATTGTACAAGCAGGTAGTTTTGTGAGTTCACTATACATTATTGTATTAGCAGTTGTGTATGTATTTGTTATGCTGCGTTTTGTACGTCCTTTTTTGGCGAAAGTAGGAAAGAATCAAAGCAATGGGAAAGGAATGTCTAAGTCTTTTGTTGCAATCTTTTTATTAACTCTTATTATATCTTCTTATTGTACAGAGGTTATTGGAATACACGCATTGTTTGGCGCTTTTATGACAGGAGCGATTATGCCTGATAATATTCGATTCAGAGAAATGTTTATGGAAAAGGTAGAAGACATAGCTGTTATTCTTTTTTTACCTTTATTCTTTGTCTATACTGGACTTCGTACAGAGATAGGATTATTAAATGAACCTTATTTATGGAAAGTAACGGCTGTTATTATTCTAGTGGCTACTGTAGGAAAGTTCTTAGGAAGTGCGCTGACAGCCAAGTTTGTTGGGATATCTTGGAAAGATAGTTTGACTATAGGTGCACTTATGAATACCAGGGGACTTATGGAATTAATTGTTTTAAATATAGGTTTCGATTTAGGTGTATTGACTGGAGAAATCTTTGCTATGATGGTTATTATGGCTTTGGCAACCACCTTTATGACTGGGCCACTGTTAGATTTGATCAACTTTATCTTTGGTAAGGATAAAGTTGAAAGTGAGGTGTCTATTGTCAATGCAAAGGGGAATTACCAGATTTACATGTTTTTTGATGCCATTAGTAAACCCAAAGATTTGTTGAAATTAGCACATAGTTTTGTAGGTAATAATAAGCTGAGTACAAGTATCACAGCTATGCACTTAATAGATAGTACAGAGGTAAGTGCTTATAGTGCTGGAGCTTATGAGGAGGAAATGTTTGAACCCATTATTCAAGAAGCGCAAGAGCTTAATCAAGAGGTTCATACACTATATAAAGTGTCTACTGATGTCGAAACAGATATTGTCGAAATTATTAATGAAGATACATGCGATTTATTTTTAACAGAGATGGGGTATTCTATTTATCGCGGGACATTATTGGGTAATATCTTAGGATTTACAACTCGAATAATCAATCCGAATGTATTAATAAATAAAGTAACTGGTAGAGAGCGTTTGTTTGAACAATCTATTTTTGATGTTCGCACAGAACAGATTCTAAATAACAGTAAAGTACCTGTAGGGGTTTTTATCAATAAAGATTTCCAAAAAGTAGATCAAGTTATATTGCCAGTTTTTACAAAAGCTGATCTGTCCCTATTAAAGTTTGCGCAGAAGTGGATTGCAAATTCTAATGCTCAAGTAACAGTGTTAGATGCAATGGGAGAATTAGATCAATATGTGGACTTTAAAGAGCAAATTAGGCTGATTGAACAGTATAAACCAAACCATATCCGAGTGATCAAAAAAAGAACGATTCGCAAGGATTTTATTGAAGAATACGATATAATGCTTATTGGTTTGGACAGTTGGAAAAAGTTAATTGGTACGAGAAGTCGTTGGTTAAATTACGCTCCTTCAATGTTAATTGTTAAGTCCTAAGCACCTGTATAAAAATAGTGTTATTCCCATTCTTTTTAGGAGAAAATAGTTTACATTAGAAAACTATTAATAATCTAAATGTATCTTATGAAAGTGAAACCGATCATCGAGCAAGACGAGCTTTTCATGTTAATACAAAAACAATACTCAAATCTAATTATTGTAGATGCGAGTAATCACAAGCAAGCTAGAGAAAACTATGAAAAGCAACATATTCAAGGGGCTATATTTGTTGATGCAAATGAGCAATTGGCAACTATAGGGGATGATGCAGCAATCGGTGGTAGACATCCTTTACCCAGTGTTGAAAAGTTTGCCAAGGTGTTACAAGAGTTAGGAATATCGAAGCGCAGTCATGTTGTTATCTATGATGATAAGTATGGCGGTAATTCAGCTGCTCGCTTTTGGTGGATGTTAAAAGCTGTAGGACACGACAATGTACAGGTATTAAATGGAGGGTATCAATCAGCTGTATCGAGTAAATTACCTATGAGTAATCAAGTTACCGTACACAAACCTACTGAGGAATACGCTGTGACTTCATGGGAACTGCCAATTGCAGAAATAAAGGAACTGGTTGGCAATTCACAGAGTGAGGACTATTTAGTTATAGATGTTAGGGAACCTAATCGTTACAAAGGCATTAGTGAACCAATAGATGAGGTAGCTGGACATATCCCAGGCGCTGTTAATATTCCTTTTATGTCAAACCTCGATGAGAATGGTTGTTTTTTACCTTCTGATATGCTTAAGGCTAAGTACAAAGAATTACTAGAGAATTTTGATACGGATAAAACTATAGTGCATTGTGGTTCTGGAATAACAGCATGTCATACACTATTGGCTATTGCGTCAGCAGGTCTGCCTATACCAAAGTTATATGTAGGGTCATGGAGTGAATGGTCAAGAAGTGAAAACCCTATAGCAACTGATAAATAAGGGTGAGTTTACTTATAGTGTATTTTGAATCTCATTGCAAATAAAGATTTGTTCAAGCACAAAGGGAGTATTTATAGGAAGCTGCTTAGAGGTCGACTAAGCAGCTTTTTATATATAAACGAAATTAGGTTACTATCAATCTGTGTGAATTACAGTAAGCTTAAAGAGTATTGGAGGCGTCTTGTAAGAGTGCACTCATAGACTATTGATAAGTTTCATATCGATGGGAGTACACTTTATTATAGACTCCTATCGTGTAGGAGCATCTAAATATTAACTAAATAACGTCTAAATTACTACATTTACAAGAAAAAGAGAATGAAAGAAAATAAAGAAGTTGTTATTCCGCTTAGCAAGCAAAAGATTGTTTTATTGATATTGATAGGTGCTGTATTTGTTGGGTTGGGGATTTGGTTCGTTGCATTTCCTCCTCCAGGAAATCACATGCTACTTAGCAATCCCTACTTATTGGGTATTGTGGGTGCAATGTCTATTGTATTTGGAAGCTTAGTAATGTTTTTTCTAATTAAGAAAATGTTAGATACAAAACCAGGTATGGTAATTAATAGGGAGGGAGTCTTCGATAATGCGACTGCTGTTTCAGCGGGATTAATTCCTTGGGAAGACATTGTAGGTATAGAAGAAGTAAGAGTTTTCTCGGAGACTTTTATTCTAATTATGGTGCGCAATCCTGAGCAATATATAGAAAAGGTAGCTAATGTTTGGAAGCGTAGAATGGTAGCGTCTAATTGTAAACACCACGGCACTCCAATCAGTATTTCTACAAATGCATTAAAGATAACGAGGAGTAAACTATTAGCTTTGCTTTTAGAAGAATTTGACAGATATAAATGCACACAAAGTTAAAAGGCTTTTCATCAGTGAAAAGCCTTTTGTTTTATTTAGGTTCTATATTGTTCCATATTACTTCATCAGGAGTAGGAGCTACTATTGTAAGTGTCTCTTTGGTCACTGGATGAATAAAGGTAAGTTGGCGTGCATGTAAGTGTATTCCTCCATCAGGATTACTGCGATCAGCACCGTATTTTAAATCTCCCTTGATAGGGCATCCAATAGCTGCTAATTGACAGCGTATTTGATGATGGCGACCAGTGTGTAGATCAATTTCTAAAGTAGAATAAGTTTTTAATTGATGAAACATCTTATAGGTCAACTTCGCTTTCTTGCTATTAGGTACTTCTTTCTTATGTGCCTTAGAAGTGTTGTTCTTCGAGTTTCGCACTAAGAAGTGTTCTAAAGTATCCTCTATTTTTGGAGGAGCATCTTTGACTATAGCCCAATAGGTCTTTTGTGTTTCTCTGTTTTTGAAAGACTCATTTAAGCGAGTTAGAGCTTTCGAAGTTTTGGCAAATAACACAATACCAGAAGTAGGTCTATCTAAGCGATGTACTACACCTAAATACACCTCTCCTGGCTTATTGTATTTTTTCTTTAAATACAATTTTACAATTTCACTTAAAGGCATGTCTCCGGTTTGATCTCCTTGAACAATATCTCCTACGCGTTTATTTATGACAATAATGTGATTGTCTTCGTGTAGTACTTGTAAGTTATCAGGGGTAGAAACAATTTTCATCTGTAATATTTTTAAACAAAAATATCCTTTTAATTTTAAAAAGGATATTTAAGTTATGATAATGCGTTATTTTTAATAATTAGTACTGTTCGTTTTCATTAGGGAAATCTACAGCTTTGACATCATCTACGTATTGAGCAACTGCTTCTTTCATTTGCTCATAGATATTTAGATAACGACGCAAGAATTTAGGATTAAACTCATGAGTAAGACCTATCATGTCGTGAATTACAAGTACTTGACCATCTACACCGTTTCCAGCTCCAATACCAATTACTGGAATTGAAATACTTTCAGCCACTTTTTTAGCTAATGCTGCTGGTATTTTTTCAAGTACAACTGCAAAACAGCCAATTTCTTCAAGCATTTTAGCATCTTTAATTAATTGCTCTGCTTCTTGTTCTTCTTTCGCTCGTACAGTGTACGTTCCGAATTTATAGATCGATTGAGGAGTAAGACCTAAATGTCCCATCACTGGAATACCAGCATCAAGGATGCGTTTAATTCCTTCTTTTATTTCTTCTCCACCTTCCATTTTTACAGCATGTGCTCCACTTTCTTTCATGATGCGGATAGCAGATCGCAAGGCTTCTTTGGGATCTGATTGATAAGAACCAAATGGTAAATCCACTACGATTAACGCCCTATCTGCTCCTCTTACTACTGATTGAGCGTGATAGATCATCTGATCAAGAGTGATAGGCAATGTTGTTTCGTGTCCAGCCATTACATTACTTGCTGAGTCACCTACTAACATCACATCTACTCCACCTGCTTCTAATACTTTAGCCATTGAATAATCATAGCAAGTCAACATTGAAATTTTCTCTCCGTTGGCTTTCATATCAATAAGTGATTTTGTTGTCACTTTTTTATAATCTTTTTTTGCTACTGACATTTTGTTGCGTTTATTGTGATTTGTAAAGGTAAATAAAATACAATAACATCAAATTTATTTTACTCTAAACCCTTTTATAATAAATAGATTTAACAAGATATAAAAGATTCTACTTTGAATAACTTGTTATTTTTGAATTGAAACTTGTAAGACATTCCTATTCGCTCAATAAGATATGTCTGCTCGACAGGATTATATGACGTGATTAATCCTTTGCCAATCTGTAAGAAATCCCCTTCAGAGGTATTTTCGTTTAAGAGAGAATGATTAATTTTAAACTGATTAGCATTGATCATGGACAATTCTCTTACTTTGTGTTTCTCATTGAAGTCATTGACAATAAATAGGGCTGAATTAAAATTTGATAGACTCTCATAATCACCTAATGTGCAATCTTCTAAATCGTCAAAGGAATCTAAGGAGTATCCAATAGTAGCCTGCACAAATTCTTTGTCAAAGCCTTCTTGAGGCTCTATTGCTCCTTGGATGACAAAACCAAAGTCTTTATTCTTATACAGTTTTTCAACGATCTTGGTTCCCCCTTTTTTGGGTATGGCTTTGTGCATTTCTAACAGTAGTTTAGATTGATTGGCTAAACTGGTCAATTCATTTGTTTCAGCATATTCAATAAATATTTCCAAAGCTTTTATGATATCCTTTGTTGAACTATTCCATGCTAATTCTAAAATGCGCTCAGCATATTTCTTTTGCTCATCAGTTGTATTGACAGCGTTGTATTGTGAAATCAATTGGTCAAGATTGGGCCTATTACCGATAAAAGAAGCGGGAATAAAGCCTTTCTCTCCCAAGTAATTAATTTCTACATACTCGTTTTCATCTTTTGGGAAATAGGATAGTACAATAGGAGTACCATTTAATACAGTGCCTAATACTTTCGCAGTCTGTTGAGGATACTCTCTTACTTTTAGACCTGCCACTACAGTATATAAGTGAGGACCGTTTAAGTACTCATCTTTATCTATAATCGGAGCAGGAGAAGGTATTCTCTTGGAGTTATAGGTCAGTTGTATATTATTGCTTTTTTCTACGTAAACAGGAGGTACGTAATCTCTATATATTTTATAGTACTTATCTGTTTCCTCATAGGAAGCTATAGTACTACCATCGAGAAATACACCTGCTTCAACTGTCAATTCAGTATCTTTAAAGGCAATAGAGGGCGCATTGACATACAACTTTTCTTGTGCCATTATATAGTTCACTGTCATTAACAATGACGCTAAAATATATCTTTTCATCTATTAACAGTCCGATAAGTTTACTGCTACAGCAAGTCCACCCTCTGAGGTTTCTTTGTATTTTGTATTCATATCCTTTGCCGTTTCCCACATTGTATTTACTACTTTATCCAAGGGAACTTTAGCATTTTTGGGGTCAGTATCTAAGGCAAGTTCAGCCGCATTAATAGCTTTGATAGCACCCATTGTATTTCTTTCAATACAAGGTACTTGTACTAATCCTCCAATAGGGTCACAAGTTAGTCCCAAATGGTGTTCCATAGCGATTTCGGCAGCAATCATTACTTGCTCAGGAGTTCCTCCCATTAATTCACATAAGGCTCCAGCTGCCATAGCACTTGATACACCTATCTCAGCTTGACATCCTCCCATAGCCGCAGAGATTGTAGCACCTTTTTTGAAAATACTCCCAATTTCTCCAGCAACCATCAAGAACTGTTTAATTTCTTTATCACTTGCTTTGTGATTCTCAATAACTAAGTAATACATCAGTACTGCGGGGATAACACCTGAACTACCATTTGTAGGGGCGGTAACTACTCTCCCTAAAGAAGCGTTCACCTCGTTAACAGCAAGAGCAAAACAGCTCACCCACTTTAATATTTGTCTGAAGTATACCTTCGTTTTTCTTATGGTTCCAAGCCATTCAACTGGTGTATTATACGGTAATTCACCTTTGAGTTTTACGTGCATATCATATGCTCTACGGCGAACATTTAATCCTCCAGGTAATACACCTTCCGTATGACATCCAATATACATGCACTCCAACATGGTGTTCCATACTCGGAGTAATTCATTGTGAATTTCTTCTTCTGTGCGCAATGACTTTTCATTCTCATAGACAATCTCCGAAATTGACTTTTCTTCTTGTTTGCAGTAGGCTAATAATTCAGTAGCTTTTTCTATAGGAAATGGGAAGCTTGACTTAATCTCATCGTTTTCTGGATTATGTGCCGATTCTTCTTTTACAACAAATCCTCCACCAATAGAGTAAAAAGTAGATTCATATGAATCTCCTCCTTCATATTCTACTGTAAATGTCATTCCATTTGCGTGGAAAGGCAAGAAGTTTTTATTGAACACAATATCTGTTTCAGGGATGAAGTTAATATACATTTCTCCTCCCAAATGTAGCGTTTGAGATTCTTTAATTCGAGTGATAATATTGCTTATATCCTCAACAGGTACATATTCTGGATCAGCGCCACTTAAACCTAACATAACTGCTAAGTCAGTTGCGTGTCCTACGCCTGTGAGAGATAAAGATCCGTAAAGATCAATTCTTAAGTGATAAACTTTGTTGAATATTAAGCGTTCACGCAGTTCTTTTAAGAATTGTTCTGCTGCTCTCCAAGGACCAAGGGTGTGTGAGCTCGATGGTCCAACACCTATTTTGAGCATGTCAAATACAGAAATACATTCCATAAAGTTGTTTAGTTTTAGTATTACGAAGATAGCCAAATTCTAAGCAGCCGCAACTTTTTCTAACGCTATTTAACTTCGCAAATTGAGGCAATAGAATATGCGGATTTTATGCATTTAAAAATACTGTATCAAGGTATGTCATTTTACTTGAATGTTAAAAAATAACAGTGCGTAATTTTAAGATTTATGGATTGGACGCGGTGTTTATAGAATTCCTTTATCAGGGTCAGGAGAAAGTCGAGGGTTTACCTCTTATACTACTTTGCTTACTCTAAAGAAAGGGGATAAGGTTTATCCAATGGTCTTTTTGAATAATCCATATGGAAATGGAAATGTATTTTTAGAGGGAGTTCAAGAAGGGTCAGCAGGAAAAGGTGTATTGACTAACCTAAGTGTTACGAAGTATTAAATGATATAGGTAAAGGATAAGAAAAGCCAGATTAGAAATTCTAATCTGGCTTTTTTTATGTCAGTAAATTACTGACGAAATAGGATTGATTTAGTCGATGAGTAAATGAAGTAGTGACATTATGGCATTATGAAATGGTTAAAACTGACTAAAAACCGACAAATAGTTCTTTTTTTTCTGTTGGCACAAAGATTGTCTAATCAGTAAGCGAGTTGCAAACTCATTAAAAGAATTGTAAAAAATAAACTATAAAAGATATTATGAGTAAAATAATTGGTATTGACTTAGGGACTACGAACTCATGTGTTTCAGTAATGGAAGGTAATGAACCAGTAGTAATTTCAAATGCAGAAGGAAAAAGAACTACACCTTCAGTTGTAGCATTTGTAGAAGGAGGAGAAATAAAAGTTGGAGATCCTGCAAAACGTCAGGCAGTAACTAACCCAACTAAGACTGTTGCTTCTATTAAGAGATTTATGGGAGAAAAATTCAGTTCAGCTGGTAAGGAAGTTGATGCTGTACCATACAATGTAGTGAAAGGAGATAATGATACACCACGTGTAGATATCGATGGTCGTTTATATACTCCACAAGAGATTTCTGCAATGACTCTTCAAAAAATGAAGAAAACAGCAGAAGATTTCTTAGGACAAGAAGTTTCAGAAGCTGTAATTACAGTACCAGCATATTTTAATGATGCACAACGTCAAGCGACTAAAGAAGCTGGTGAAATTGCAGGATTAAAAGTAAGACGTATTATTAACGAGCCTACTGCGGCTGCGTTAGCATACGGATTAGATAAAAAAGGAACAGACCAAAAAGTAGTAGTATATGACTTAGGTGGTGGTACATTCGATATCTCTATCCTTGAGTTAGGAGACGGTGTATTCGAAGTATTATCTACTAATGGAGATACTCACTTAGGAGGAGATGACTTTGACAACGTAATCATCAATTGGTTAGCAGACGAGTTTAACGCTGCTGAAGGAGTAGATTTACGTAAAGATGCTATGGCATTACAACGTTTAAAAGAAGCTGCTGAGAAAGCAAAAGTTGAGTTGTCATCTGCTACACAGACAGAGATTAACTTACCTTATGTTACAGCTACGGCTTCAGGACCAAAACACTTGGTACAAACATTGACAAGAGCTAAATTTGAGCAATTATCAGATGATTTAGTACGTCGTTCTATGATTCCTTGTGAGAAAGCTTTAAAAGATGCAGGTTTATCTAAATCTGATATCGATGAGGTAATCTTAGTAGGAGGATCTACGCGTATCCCAAGAATCCAAGAAGAAGTAGAAAAATTCTTCGGTAAAAAACCACACAAAGGAGTTAACCCAGACGAGGTTGTAGCTATTGGTGCTGCTATCCAAGGAGGTGTATTAACAGGAGATGTAAAAGACGTATTATTATTAGACGTTACACCACTTTCATTAGGTATCGAAACTATGGGAGGTGTATTCACTAAATTGATTGAGTCTAACACAACGATTCCTACTAAGAAATCTCAAGTGTTCTCTACTGCTGCAGATAACCAACCATCGGTTGAAATCCACGTATTACAAGGAGAAAGACCAATGGCTAACGATAACAAGACAATCGGTCGTTTCCACTTAGATGGTATTCCACCAGCACAAAGAGGGGTGCCTCAAATCGAAGTAACTTTCGATATTGATGCTAACGGTATTATCAAAGTATCTGCTACAGATAAAGGAACTGGTAAATCTCACGATATTCGTATCGAAGCTTCATCTGGATTAACTGAAGAAGAAATCCAAAGAATGAAAAAAGAGGCAGAAGCAAATGCTGATGCTGATAAAAAAGCGAAAGAAACAGTAGATAAAATCAACGAAGCTGATGGTATGATTTTCCAAACAGAAAAACAACTAAAAGAATTCGGAGATAAGTTATCTGAAGGAAATAAATCTAATATCGAAGGTGCTTTAGAGGAGTTGAAAAAAGCGTACGAAACAAAAGATATCGACACTATTCAACCAGCTTTAGACAAAATCAATGAGGCTTGGAAAGCAGCTTCTGAAGAAATGTACAAAGCACAAGCTGAAGGACAACAAGCAGGTCCTCAACAAGGACAGCCAAACCAAGGAGGTGACAACAATGCTTCTGATGGTGCACAAGATGTAGATTACGAAGAGGTAAAATAAGAACCCTTAAGTTATTTATAGTTATAATTGAGAAGAGGGTGTCCCAAAAGGTCACCCTCTTTTGTGTTATATAAAACGTTACTTTTCTCTTAGATTAAAAGTTCTTGCAATTAAAACGAGTTTTAGACTTATAATTTGTCATTTTTCGTTTATCAGTCTCTTTTTTAG
>NZ_WSPP01000273.1:0-63527 GCF_009767705.1 Myroides sp. LoEW2-1
AACAACAAGTACCTGTATAGTTATAATAGGATTATAAAACCAAATGTACAGTTAAAAGCAGGATTATAAACAATAACTGTACAGCTATATTAGGACGAGACATACGTGCCATACATTGATACAAATATGATTACATATTGATCGCATAGTGGTCGCATATTATTCTGCAGAAAGTATGCGACCACTATGCGATCATATACCGACCACAAGCCGACCACCCCCTATTTAGATCCTGTCGTCCTAATATAACTGTACAGTTATTGTTTATCATCCTATCAATAATCACCCCCTGCTTCTCCTTCATCCGATTGCAAGATTATAAGCCATTTCTACACATTACTTATACTTTAGTACTTGTACGAAGCAATTGTACTTCCTGAACACTGACTCAAAAAGTGCCAAAGTAGAAAAAGAAATAACAAGAGAATCCGATACACACAAAAAAAAAAGTAGAACTATCCCAAAGAACAGTTCTACTTAAATTCCAACAAACAGATTAATTATTTCCACTTAGCCAAAGGGGTGATGCCACTTTGAACACAATCCCCTAACTTGACGTTAACTACGGTATCAATGGGCAACAGGAGATCCACTCGAGAACCAAACTTAATAAATCCTAACTCTTCACTTTGTGTAGCTACTCCGCCCACATGAAGATAGTTAACAATACGCTTAGCTAAAGCACCTGCAATTTGCTTGGCTAAAACTTCCTGCCCATTCTTGTGCTTTAACACAACAGTATGCCTTTCATTCAAAAGGGAAGATTTAGGATGCCACGCCACAAGGTGTTTTCCTGGGTGATATTGACTATACACAACTTCACCAGTTATTGGATTTCTATTGACATGTACATTCAATACACTCATAAAAACAGAAATCTGCAAGCGCTTTTCCATAAAGTACTCGTCTGGCTCTACTTCTTCTATGACGACCACCTTTCCATCACAAGGAGCCAAAATCAAATTGTCATCTTCTGCTAATACCCTTGAAGGGATTCTAAAAAAGTAAACCACTAAAGACATGCCCACCAAAGTCATCAAAAGAATTGCGTATTGCAATATCCACCAACTACTGGGTAGACATAAGAACAATAGTGAATTAACAGCTATAAATATGCATACCGAAAGCGATATAGATCCCGTTCCCTCTTTGTGTATTCTCATTTTTGTCAAACTTTTAAAAAATGTTAAACCCTTTGCCAAAACGGCAAATCGATACTTGGTACCCCTAATTCACATTAGAAAAAACATCAATTATGAAGTAACTAAAACAGAAGTCATTTCTAAATCCCTAAAGATCACTTTGTGCCATACGCAATGAATCGCACAGAGAATTGAGGTTCTGACTGGATTCGAACCAATCTACTGATTATTGCGTAATCAGGCCTAACCACTCAGCCACAGAACCTTTTTGTACACTGCAAACATATAGCCTTATTCTACGACTATCATGGTACAGTTTTTCTATTTCATGCTAGTCCAACAAACCCTCACAAAAGCAAAGGAGGCTAATTCTATGCATAGAATTAGCCTCCTTATATACTGAACAGTTTTTACTACTGTAAAAACTTACTTACAATCTCGTAAAACATATCCGGATTCTCAGCATGTAACCAATGCCCCACTCCAGGAATAGTTTCGATAACAGCTTGTGGAAAATACGTCTGAATATCTTCGAAATCCCTTTCTTGAATATACTTAGAGTTTCCCCCTCTTATAAAAAGAGTTTTACCTTCATAGACACCTTCTCCTGTTAATCCTTCACCCACCACTTCAGGCTTCTCAGCGAAAACATCCAAATTAAATCGAAAATCCAATTGCCCAGGTTCTTTCCAATACAAACCTTTCATTAAAAACATACGAGTACCTACATCTTTAATGCGTTCTGAAATTATCGCATCGACATCTTGTCGACTTGGTTTAACGCTAAAATCTACTGCTTGCAACGCTTCGATGATGTCTTGATGATGCGGAGGATAAGCGCGGGGAGCAATATCTGCAACAATCAATTTTTCAACACGGGAAGGGTACTTGATAGCAAACTTCATCGCTAATTTACCGCCCATTGAGTGGCCTAACACAATTGCATCACACATATTATAATGATCCATATAACGAGTAATATCCTCTATCATATAGTCATAAGACCAATCCGCAGAGTGAAAACTTCTACCGTGATTGCGCAAATCCAATAGGTGAACTTCATATCCTTGTTCAACCATTTGCTTTCCAAATGTCTTCCAATTATCAGAAGTCCCAAAATATCCGTGGATAACTAACAAAGGGATTCCACCTTCTCCTTCAATATTTGAATATAAAATATCCGTCATTACTGTAATTTTCTAATATACATATTTACTACATTCTCCAATCCCAAATATAGTGATTCAGAAATTAAGGCATGTCCAATAGATACTTCTAACAAATTAGGTATATTATTTTTAAAGAACTCGATATTGTCTAAACTCAAGTCATGACCTGCATTTATCCCCAGTCCTAATTCACTTGCCAATTCTGCTGCTTTAGTATAAGGAATAATCGCTTTTTCATTTCCCAGACCATATTGCGTAGCAAATTCTTCAGTGTAAAGCTCGATGCGATCTGTTCCTACTACTTTTGCCCCTTCAATCATTTCTAATACAGGATCGACAAAAATAGAAGTACGGATTCCTTGTAATCTACATTCAGCTATCACATCCTGTAAAAAACTCTTATGCTTAACAGTATCCCAACCTGCGTTAGAGGTAAGGGCGTCAACTGCATCGGGAACTAAAGTTACTTGAGTAGGCTTGCACTCGAAAACTAACTTCATGAAGTTATCCATAGGATTACCTTCAATATTAAATTCAGTATAAACCACATTCACTAAATCGCGAGCATCCTGATATCTAATATGTCGCTCATCGGGACGTGGGTGAATAGTCACCCCTTCCGCTCCAAACTTTTGAACGTCTTTAGCTACTTGTAATAAATTAGGTACATCGCCTCCACGCGAATTACGCAAAGTCGCTATTTTATTAATATTTACAGATAATTTAGTCATACTTATAAAATTAAAACGCAAAAATACAAAGTATAATCTACGCCTATTGATTAAATTTGATTATTTTGCACTGAATAATTCAAGTCACCCTATATGTTTTCACTACAAAGAGAAATAGTAACTGCTATCCCTTACTTCACTTCGTCGTCGACGGTAAGTGAATGTCTATTGTATTTAGAAAACAAAGGATATTCGCATCTTCCTATTGTAGATGAAAATCACTTCTTTTTAGGCAACCTCTTGACAGAGGACCTTGAAAACACAGATGAAGCTACTGCTCTTAGGGAAATGCTATATGACTTAGAACACTTTTATTTAACAGACCAACCTACGCCTTCTATCTTTGAGGCACTAAATTTGCTTAGTCTAAACGATGCAAATATCATTCCCTATCTAACAGAAGAAGGTCAGTTACTTGGCATTATTTGCAAAGAACCTTTATCTGCCGTTTGGAATGATTCCATTTTCTTACAAGAACACGGAGAGCATATTGTTGTGTCTAAAGCAACGAATACATTTAGCTTATCAGCAGTAAGTCAAATCGTAGAAAGTAACAATGCTAAACTTTTTGGCGTAATTTTGCTGAACAGCAATGACAGCAATACTAACATCCTAATAAAGACTAACAATATCAATACAAATGCGATATTGGATGACTTTAGAAGACATGGATACGAAATTGAAAGTAACCACAATGATGATTTGTATCGCAATGAGCTAAGAGATCGATCTGACTATTTTAATAAATACATGAATATATAATGAAGTTTGCAATTTATGGACAAACTAGTAAACCTATAGTACAAAACATCATACTAAGGTTATTAAAAGTTTTTCAAGATTATGAGCATGAAATCATATTTGAAGAACAATTTTACAATTTGCTAAAACACAATAATATTTTGTCAAAAGAGTATGATGTGTTTGGCAAAAATGCAGAACTGTCGACCGACGTGAATTTTTTCATTAGTATCGGTGGAGATGGTACAATGCTGAGAGCCGCAAACTTTATTAAAGACAAAAATATTCCGGTTGTAGGGATAAATGCGGGGAGACTTGGTTTCTTGGCCAATGTGCAACAGGATGACATAGAAGAATTGCTGCCTAATGTCTTTACGAATAACTTCAAACTTTCAAAGCGATCGTTGGTTAGTTTTAGATGCAACCCACCAAAGAATAACGATTTTGAAATCCAGTATGCTTTAAACGAAATTACGGTATCGAGAAAGAATACCACTTCGATGATTACAGTAGATACCTACTTAGACGATGAGTTTTTAGCCTCTTATTGGGCTGACGGTTTGATTATTGCGACACCTTCAGGCTCGACAGGTTACTCACTTAGCTGTGGAGGGCCAATCATTGAACCCGAAACAAATTGTTTTGTTATTACCCCTCTTGCGCCACACAACCTAAACGTAAGACCATTAGTTATTAGAGACAATTTAGAGATAAAGCTAAAAGTAAGCAGTCGTGAGAAGAAGTTTTTACTTTCGCTTGATACTACGACAAAAACAGTGACCAACGAAACAGAAGTAATCATCTCAAAAGCGCCTTTTACAATGGATTTAGTAGAATTCCCTTCACAGAGTTTTATTAAAACACTCCGCAATAAATTACTTTGGGGAGAAGATAAAAGGAATTAGAGTATAATTTTTTACAACATTGAACGTTTACAAATGAATAGTTCAGTTTTAATTAAAGCATAATATCACAAAAAAGGTTTAATTAAAACTCTATATTACTATATTTGTAGCTTATTTTAACAAAATGAATAGACTTTTAATTTCCTTATTATTGCTATTGACTGCGAACATTGCCAGTGCACAGATACACGAAGTCGGTGTAGGTATTGGAGGAGCCAATTATGTAGGAGATGTAGGTTCTACTCAAATTATAAATCCCACAGACTTTTCGTTTCATGCCTATTACAGATGGAATCGCAGCCCAAGACATTCGTATAGAGTAAGTTTTTTACAGACGAAGATCAGCGGTAACGATGCCAAGTCGGACATGGGAAATAGAAAGCAAAGGGGTTATAGTTTTAAAAATGACATACAGCAACTATCAGTAGGAATCGAATTCAACTTTTTTGAATTTGATTTACACGAGGAAAAATTTGCTCTTACCCCTTTTCTTTATTTAGGAGTTTCAGGTATTCGATATGACGACTTGTATTACAAGGCTTTTGAACAACCTATAGAAGAAGACATTAGATTAGATAAGGTAGATTTAGTAAGAGGCAAGAAGAAAAACTCGTTTGCAATTCCTTTTGGTGGAGGTATTAAAATAAGAGCTACACCTCAGCTAAATATTACAGCTGAAGTACTGGCTAATTACACAAATACAGATAATCTGGATGGAAGTCATCCTAAAGGTGATCGTAGAGAGTATTATAGTTTTGGTAAAAATGGAAACGATTGGTTTTTTTACAGCGGTATATCGATAAGTTATACATTTGGAAAGAACCCATGTTATTGCGCAGATTAAATAGATGAATTGGAAAGAACAAATTGACGTAAACAAGCTACCTCAGCATTTAGCAATCATCATGGATGGAAATGGGCGTTGGGCAAAGCAAAAAGGTTTTTTAAGAACAATAGGGCATGAAAATGGCATAAAGTCTGTGCGAACAACTATTACTGCTTGTGCAGAACTTGGAATAAAAAACCTAACCTTATACGCTTTTTCAACTGAAAATTGGAATAGACCTAAATTTGAAGTTGATAAATTAATGGAAATATTGGTAAAGTCTCTAAAAAAAGAACTACCTACCTTCATGAGTAATGGTATAGCACTAAATGCTATTGGCAACTTGGAATTACTTCCAGATAAAGTACAAAAAAATTTAAAAGAGGTAATCGACCAGACAAGAGAAAATAACAAAATGACCTTGACCTTAGCCTTGAGTTACGGTTCAAGAGCAGAATTAGTTGAGGCTATTAAAAAAATTTCTTTTAAAGTTAAAAATAACTTAATTTCGGAGGCTGATATAGATGAAACAATTATAAATGAGCATCTTTACACGAACGATTTACCTGATGTAGACCTTCTAATTAGGACGAGTGGCGAGCAGAGAATCAGTAATTTTTTACTTTGGCAAATAGCTTATGCTGAATTGTATTTTACTGATGTACTATGGCCTGACTTCTCTGAAGAAGAATTATCAAAAGCCCTTCTGACTTTTCAAAAAAGAGAAAGAAGATTTGGAAAAACTAGTGAACAAATTAAATAAAAAACGAATATAATGTTTCAAAAAGGAACCTCTCTTTTTGCACTGTTTATTGCTGGACTTCTATATGCAAACGCACAAGCACAAGACGGTATAAACATTCCTACTTACGACGCTCCCAAAAATTACACTTTAGGAGATATAAAAGTTACTGGAAAATACAATTATAACCCACAAACAGTTATAACTTTTACTGGACTGAGTAAAGGACAAAAAATAACAGTACCTGGAGAAGAAATATCTGACGCTTTAAAAAAGCTATGGAACTTAGGTTTCTTTACAGATATCAACATTTATGAAACATCTGTCGTAAATGATACTATTAATTTGGAATTAAGTTTAAACGAGTTACCTCGTTTGAATAGCGTAAAGATTAAAGGCTATAAAAAGTCGAAATCTGAAGCCCTTATTAAAGAAGCCAAACTAACGAAAGGTAAAATTGTTAATGAAAACTTTTTGTCTACAACAAAATACTTCTTATTGAATAAATACAAGAAGGATGGTTTTTACAACACGAAAGTTACCCTTAATACAATACCAACAGACTCTACTAATAGAAGAGTTGATCTTGTTATTGGTGTAGATAAAGGAAAGAAAGTTCGTATCTCAGCTATCAACTTTGAAGGGAATGAGAAATTAACAGACAAAAAGCTTAAAAAAGCAATGAAGGACACAAAACAACGTAGTCCTTTTAACCCATTGCGAATATTTAAGCCTTCAAAATTCATCGCTGCTAAATATGAAGATGACTTAGGTAAATTAGTAGATAAATATAAAGAAAGTGGTTACCGTGATGCACGTGTGATTATGGATTCTACAAACTATGACCCTAAGACGAATAGAATTGCTATTGACATTAAAGTTGAAGAAGGGAACAAATATTACTTCGGTGATATTCGATTCCTTGGTAATACTGTTTATAAAAGTTCTGACTTAAGAAATTTATTAGGTATCGATAAAGGAGATGTGTACAACGGTGTCTTATTAGATAAGCGTGTTGCTGATAAAACAAATCCTGATGCGAATGACTTAACTAACTTATATCAAAATACCGGTTATTTATTCTCTCAAATTACTCCAGTAGAAGTAAAAACAGCGAATGATACTATTGATTTTGAATTGAGAATTATGGAAGGTCCGATTGCTAAGTTCAACAACATAACAATGTCAGGAAACCACAATACTCATGATCACGTAATCCAACGTGATTTGCGTACTCGCCCAGGAGAAACTTGGAGCAAAGCTTTAGTGATGGAAACGATCCGTAAGCTGGCTTCATTACAAATATTTGACCCGCAAGCAATCGTACCAGATATTCAAAATGCAGATCCTAATGCAGGAACAGTTGATGTAAACTGGGTTGTTGCAGAAAAAGGATCAAGTCAAGTTGAGCTTCAAGGAGGATATGGTGGTGGAGGTTTCATCGGAACCTTAGGTCTTTCGTTTAATAACTTCTCATTGAGAAATATCTTTAAGAAAGAAGCATATAAACCATTCCCAATGGGAGATGGTCAGTCACTTGCCTTGCGTTTACAAGGAAGTAGCTACTATCAAACCTATAGTTTGAGCTTTACAGAGCCTTGGTTTGGAGGAAGAAAACCAGTGAGTTTCTTCGGTACTGTAGCTTATAGTACACAAAACCTATATGACTACTACAACCGTCGTACAGACCGCAGTAGAGGATTCAATATTACAACATTGTCATTTGGGGTTGCAAAACAGCTAAATGTACCTGATGATTATTTTGTATTATCTCATACTTTGAGTTTCCAATACTATGATATGAATAACTATAACACTGGGTTATTTACATTTGGTGATGGTTCTTCGCGAAACTTGTCTTACCAAATTGAATTAAGACGTGATAACCGTGGTATGGACCCTATTTTCCCAACTTTTGGTTCTTTATTCAGCATTAGTGGTAAATTTACTCCACCTTATTCGCTATTCAATAAAGTAGACTATACGAAGTTGAAAGATCAACAAGACTACAAACTTAAAACAAAAGCTGGAGCAATCGACCCTTCAACAGGTATGCCTATGCCAGAAGGAACTTATATCAACAGTAGTGGTCAACCAGTGTACGACTGGAGAGATGCTGCTGCAGATCAAAGTAAAGTTGACCAAAAACGCTTTAACTGGTTAGAGTATTATAAAATCAAATTCAAAGGAGATTGGTACACAACTGTCTACGACAAGTTAGTATTGAGAACTGTAGGAGAATTTGGTTATATGGGAGCTTATAACGACAATAGAGGAATTGTTCCATTTGAGCGTTTCTACGTTGGAGGTGATGGATTGGCAAACTTCTCTTTAGATGGTAGAGAGGTAATTCAATTAAGAGGTTACCAAAATCAAACACTTACGCCATTAAATGAAAGAGGAGAACAAATTGGAGGTACTATTTACAACAAATTCACGTTAGAATTAAGATACCCAATTACATTAAAACCGAGTGCATCGGTATATGTATTGTCATTTGCTGAAGCAGGTAACTCTTATGATACATTCAAAAATTATAAGCCATTTGAGTTAAAACGTTCAGCTGGATTAGGTGTTCGCGTTTTCATGCCGATGTTTGGTCTATTGGGAATCGACTTCGGATATGGATTTGATCCAGTACCTGGACAAACACAAAAAAGTGGATGGCAAACACACTTTATCCTTGGACAATCATTTTAATGTAGTTCAAAATAAAATTGAATTGACATGAGACTTGTATTAGCTTCTATAATTTGTATATTTACATCTATATCTATTTTTGCTCAGGGAGGAAGTGCCCGTATAGCTTACATAGATATGGAGTATATCTTGGGACAAACACCAGAATATATAGATGCTACTTCTGCCTTGGATGAAAGAGCAGCACAGTGGAAAAGTGAAGCCGATAAAAAACAGGCAGAAATACAAACGCTAAAAGATAATCTTGCGACAGAACGCATACTTTTAACAAGGGAATTAATTGAAGAAAAAGAGGAGGAAATCTCAATTCTTGAACAAGAATTATACGAGTACCAACAAAAGAGATTTGGAACTAAAGGAGATTTGATAACACAGAAAGTAATGTTATCTAAACCAATTCAAGATCAAGTTTTTGCCATAGTTGAAGATATTACTGAAGCGAGAAAATTTGACTACGTTCTTGACAAAAATACGGAATCGACAATGGTACTTGCTACCAAAAGACACGACATTAGTGATTTAGTCCTAAAGCGAATGGCTACTGCAAGGCGCAAACAAAATATGACTAAAAAACAAGTCAAAGAAGTCGAAAAAGAAGAAAAGCTCGAAGACGAAATGGCTTTGCGTCAAACAAGACGCGAAGAACAACAACGAAGAAAAGCGGAGGCAGACAGACTACTTAGACAAGAGGAGAAAAAGAAAAAACAGGAAGAACAAAACGATCCTAACTTCTTAAGAAAAGAAGCTATTCGTCGCCAACAAGAAGAAAGAGAGAAAGAAAGACAAGCTAAACTTGAACAAAAACAACAAGAAAAGCTTGAACGCATTGAAGCACAAAAAGCAATCATCGCACAAAAGCAACTCGAAATGGAGAAACAACGCGAAGAAGCTCAAATTGCTAAAGAAAAAGCTCTCGAAGAACGCAAAAAACAAATTGAAGAACAAAAAGCTGAACTTCAACGTCAAAAAGAAGAACGAGATGAGCTAATCAAAATGGAACAACAAAGTCGAAGAGAAGCTGCACAAGAAAACAGCAAATCGAAAGAAACTGTTGATATTCAAAAACTCCGAGAGGAAAGACGATTAGAACAAGAGCGCAAAATAGAAGAAGCAAGACAGAAAAAAGAAGAACAGAGAAAAAAACGCCAAGCTGAAATAGAAGAAATTAAAAAACAGCAGGAAGAAAATAGACAACGAAGAATAAAAGAACAAGAAGAAAAAAGGCTTCAAATTCAACAAGAAATTGAAAATAAAAAACAAGAAGCCAAAAAATAAGAACATTAATTATAGAAAATAAATCAAAAAAATCGAGTAACATGAGAAAAATGAAATCTTTATTAATTGCAGCAGCAATGTTTTTTGGAGTAAGTTCAACTGCTGTAATGGCTCAATCTAAAGTAGCTCATATCGACGTTCAAGCTTTAATGAGTGAATTACCAGCAATGAAAAGTGCAGATGCTGAATTGAAAAAAATGGGAGAAGGATTTGAAGCTAATTTCAAATCATTGATTACTGAATACCAAACTAAAGTTCAAAAATATCAAGCTGAAGCTGCAACTGCAGGAGAAATTGAAAATGAAAAAAGAGCTAAAGAAGTTGGTGAGATGGAGCAAAAAATCCAAGAATTTCAAAATTCTGCTTCTCAACAATTAGAGCAAAAGAGAATGCAACTATTACAACCTATCATGGAGAAAGCACAAGCTGCAATCAAAAAAGTAGCTAAAGCTAAAGGATTTGACTACGTAATGGACGCAACTGTTGGTGGAGGATTATTAGTAGCTGATGGACCAAGTTTATTAGATGACGTTAAAAAAGAATTAGGAGTTAAATAATTTATTCCTTTCAAAACTTATATTAAACCACTCTTTTTTTAGAGTGGTTTTTTTATTTTTGTATATGCAAAAGAATAACCCAATAGGCTTATTTGATTCCGGAATTGGCGGAACAACAATTTGGCGTGAAGTAAAACAACTTATGCCATATGAAGATACTATATTCATAGGTGATCAACTCAATGCTCCTTATGGAATAAAGAGCAAAGATGAAATAGTTCAACTTTCCTTAAAAAATGTCGAATACTTGATCAATCAAAATTGCAAGTTGATCATTGTGGCTTGTAATACTGCAACCACTAATGCAGTTGCAGAAATTAGATCAATGTTTACTATTCCAATTATAGGCATTGAACCAGCTATAAAGCCGGCCACTTCTTTAACAAAAACATCTACAATAGGTATTTTAGCAACGAAAGGGACGATTACAAGCGATTTCTTTGCTTCTAAAATAAAACTATACCCTAATATAAAAATAATAGAGCAAATAGGCTATAATCTCGTTAACCTAATTGAGTCGGGGAAAACGAATACGGAGGAAATGAGAATGTTATTAAAAGAGTACTTATATCCAATGGTGGAGCAAGGAATGGATACCTTGGTTTTGGGATGTACACATTATCCTTATTTAAAACCTCTTATTCAAGATATAATAGGGGAAGATATATTGATCATAGATTCTGGTAAAGCAGTTGCTAAACACACGCAGAAGGTGCTTGAACAGCATAATCTATTAACTGACAAAACAACAGATGGATATAGTAAGTTCTATACTAATATCGAGCCAACTATATTACAGTCTTTCTTAGCGGATCCGCACATAGCCGAATACAAAGATTTCTAAAAGCTAAGAACAATAGTCAAGTAGTTTACTTAGCTCAACCCAAAATACGCGATAGACAATAAACGAAAGATAATTATACAAAGTAGGTCTGAACAAGTGATACAAGCATACAATAGTATGATATTAGAGCTACTAAAAGAGCTATAATGTAGAGTTACTTTACAATATTTGGGCTAACGCGGATTTTGGACTCAACTATACATACCTATTCTTCTTCCTTATACCAACTTGAATACATAACATAGTTATTAGCAATGCGCTCTACTTCACCAGCGAAATCTGACGCACTAATATCTTTTACTTTCTTTGCTGGTACACCAGCGTATATTGCACCAGATTCCACAACCGTATTCTGAGTTACAACAGCTCCTGCAGCAATAATCGTATTGCTATGGACTACGCAATTATCCATTACTATTGCGCCCATACCTACCAATACGTTATCGTGTATAACACAACCGTGCACCATGGCATTGTGTCCTACAGAGACATTGTTGCCAATAACCGTTGGGTGCTTTTGAAAAGTACAGTGAACAATCGCGCCATCTTGTATGTTGACCTTGTTCCCTATCGTAATAGAGTTAACATCTCCGCGAATCACCGCATTAAACCAAACACTACACTGAGTGCCAAAGGTAACATCTCCCACAATAGTAGCATTCTCAGCAACAAAACAATCCTCTGGAATGCGAGGAGCTTTTCCGCGTACAGCTTTTATAATCATAATTATACCAAATAAAAAATCCCGATAAATATCGGGATTTTTTATTTAATCTTTCACTGTAGGACAGTTACAATCTAAACTAACTCTTTTTGGAAATAAGTTAATCCCAATTGTAAACTGGTGAAACCCACTATTTGTAAACTTAACATCGCCTGTTGGTTGTGAGTAAGCGTATGAAAAAGATAGATTCTTATAATTTCCCCCAATTAATGGAGTAAAATACTGAAGTCTTTGCGTTTTGATTTGTCCCTGTTTTTCATAATCAGCCCCATTAAAATTCGTACGGTAAGAAACTCCAGCCCAAATACGACCAAACTCAAATTGTCTGTACACTTTCATATTGATGTCCATCGCTATCTCTTCTAACTCCTCCGTATATTGAATCAAGGTAGAAGGTTCGTATATCCAACCTTCTCCATACTTCGTATTTCCAAAAGCATAGCCTGCTCCTAATAAATACTTGCGCAAATTATTACTCTCTGCATCTGAATACAGATTTGACTTGCTCGTAATGGCATTTTTCACGGTCAGCATTGAGAAGAAATTCTTATAGTGATAAGCTGCTCCCACATCCATTGTAAAGTAAGAGTCTTTAATACTTGAGGTTCCATCAATATTAGGATCAAAACCACCAAACTCACTTTCATCTAAAGATGTTCTCGCAAACCCCGCACTTAAACCAAAAGATAATTGGTGTAAATCATAACGCGACTCACTAAAAGTAATATGGTAAGCATAAGTCCCCTTGAATCCTGTTTGAGAATGATAACCATTCTTATCATTAAAAAATACAGCTCCAATAGCAGATTGATCATTAAGACGAGTACTTGCATTCAATGTCATTAATTTAGGAGCATCGTCTACTCCACTCCATTGTTGTCTTGTAGACATTCTCACCTGTAGGCTATTTTTGATTCCTGCCATTGCAGGGTGTAAAAGATAATAGTTATCAGCCAAATATTCTGAATAAACTGACATACCTTCTTGTGCAGAACCTAATTGAGATACTAATAATATAATAACCAGGTAACTTTTTCTAAATATCTTCTTCATAACAAATTATCTTTTTAAAGAGAAATGCCCTTTATAACTAACTTTTTGACCATCTCCATCTTTGCCTGGAGTATCATTTGTAAATTCAACTGTAAACCAATAATCTGTTGAAGGCATAGGTTTACCATTAAATGTACCATCCCAACCTTCACCTTGAGCACTCATTTGTTTTAGTAATTTTCCATAACGATCAAAAATAGCAATCCTTGCTTCAGGGTGTCCTTTTAAACCAGGAATATTCCAAACATCATTATATCCATCTCCATTAGGAGTAAAATACTTTGGATAACCAAAAACAGAAAAATCTACAAAAGCCATACAACCAGAAGCAACATCGCGAACCCAAGCTGTATGATTGCCAATAGGCACATTCATAAATCTGTTGTTCATTTGGAATCCTCCTCTATCAATTGCATACTCATAATTTCCAGAAAGTCCTCCTTTTGATCCGATCACGACATCAGCATTTCCAAACTCATCAATATCCAATGAGTTTACCATACCAGTAGCATCAGCATTCTCAACAAATACCTCTATCAAATCCTTAATAATCCACGATCTACCAACCGTACAAGATTCAGTGTTTGGATAAGGCTCGTTCTTGAAACTAACACTAACAGTATACTCTCCTGCTTCTACAGCCTCGTAAGTTAATTTCTCACCAACTTGAAGCGTTTTCCAAGAAGCGTTATTATTTGAGTCATACACTTTTTTCATCCATACTAAAGACAAAGGTCTTCCTTTTAAATCTTTTGAAGTAACACCCAATACAATAGGCGTAATAGTGCCTGTTTGAGAATCAGCACATAATTGTAGTGTTGCATCCTCTGGATAATACTCTACCACAGGCGTAGTTCCCAAACTAGCATAAAAAGAACTGTAATTCTCAGCCAATGGACAGTCAAATTCTTTCTGCATTGCTACTCGAGCATAAATAAGATCAGATTTTTCTCCCATACCTATAGGGTAGTTGCGAACTAAACTCTCATCCATGCGAATATCGTTCTTAGCATCTTCTTCTGTCTTATAATAGTACACTGTCAACTTTGCTCCTTCAGGATTTAAACTTGGACCAAACTGATCTGTTCTTAATTTACCGATATAGAAACTATCGTTATTTCTAAGATCTACGGTATACGAATTTGTTGTTCCCGTATCAATCTGATAATATCTTGCTGTTCTGTCTGTACTGTGTTCCGTTTTTAATTTACTATATCCAATAGAAGCATAGAAAGAAGCAGTGTTAAAACTTTGGGTTGTTAAATCTGTAATTCTTGTCCATATCTGTCTTGCTTCATTAATTTTAACTTCCAATTCAACACCTACAATCTTATTCTGATTGTTCTCTGCATCTTCTTTAGAATTAAAAAAGTCTATAGTAAATTTATCCGTTGGATCAAAACCTTCTTCGTTAGCCTCTTCCTCTGTTACTATCGTTCTTCCATCAGCAATAATAATAGTTTGCTCTGTTAGAGATAAACGAAAAGAAGTGACATTGTTATCACAATAAGACACATTATCTAATGCAGGTATATAAGGTTTCTCCGTTACTTTAAGCGTTACTTTCTTACCTGATACAACACAGTTTTTTCTCGTTAATTTACTTTCTACACGAGTGTAAACAACACTGCCATCAGCAGCTTCAAATTCTTCGGGCTTTGGTATAGAATTTACTCCACCTTTTGCATCAGATTCTGTTAGGTGAAAGCTTATAGAATAGAAGTCAACCTCATCGTTCTCTGGAATGATTTGAGACTTAGCCGAGTTCAAATCAAAAATACCAAAGCGCTTCCCATCCTTATCTTCTTTACTTTGGTTCGCAGTTAAACTTGCATCATTGGGATTCAATGCAAAAGACTCAGCAAAAAGTGTAAAAGTTCTCGACGCAACGTCATTTGTTCCAAATAATTTAATTTGAGCAGTAACAACAGTCTTATCAGCTGCTTCATAATTATTCAATGGACCTACTAATTTAGAACCATTAACAGAAAGCTCAACCTCTTTTTGACCATAATACAAATCGTTACTTGCATTTGAAAGATCAAAAGTTCCTTTACCATCAACAGCACAAGTGTACATATCAGGTAACTTTACTAAACGGTGTTCTAAATTACATCCTTGATCTTTGATAGACAAAATAAATTCTTCCACATGAGCATCTCCTTCACCTGTTACAGGAAAAACACGCAAATACAATGTCTTGTCATGAGCTGCAGGATTCGCTATCTCTAATTTATCATTTGCAATAGCACCTGTTCCACTCTCAGCAGAATCACGTGTTTCGTGAAAGCTATATTTGTACCCACGAGGAACTATAGCATTTCCAGTAGCATCAACTTCGCTACCTGTGGCTTTATCTTTTAGTGCCTCACCTAAATAGATAACCATTTTATTAGAAACAATCTTATTGTTTGCATCTAACCCAGGCACGCACTGTTCTATATTAAATGGTTTCCCAAACTTAACTTCAGGATTTGGTTGCTCTTGCTCATCTGCAAGGGTAGCAATACTTTCTTTACTTACATAATCAATAGAATTTGTTCTTCCTTGTACACTCTCTGTAGTGATGAAAACGGAAAGAACAAAAAATAAAAGCCAGAACCTTTTGCTCATTTTACTGCTATATTAAAATTATTACTGCTTACTTATTTGTTAATTATATGTTTAAATAATCTATATTCGTGACACTTAGTAATATTCTTTGTTAATTTTGAAAAAACTAAAATAATATGTCAAAAATACAAATTCAAAATACGTCAAACCCTACAATTATAAAATTTGTTTTACCAGATTTCATTACGAAGGGCGAAAACTTCGAATTCAAGAACATAGATGAGACTGCAAATTCTCCTCTTGCACGCGAATTATTCTATCTTCCTTTTGTTAAAACGGTTTATATCTCAAATAATTTTATCGCTATTGAAAAATTTTCAATAGTTGAATGGGATGATGTGAAAGAAACCGTGGCTGATCAAATAGACTTATTCCTTGCTAAAGGTAAGAAAATACTAATTGAATCTAAAAAAGAAATAAAAAAGCAACCAATTACAATATATGCTGAATCAACACCAAATCCTTCAGTAATTAAGTTCGTTGCCAATAAATTATTAACAAAAAAACACGTTGAATATAAAAATATAGATGAAGCAACATCTTCACCGCTTGCAAAAGAATTATTTAAACAATCTTTTGTAAAAGAAGTATTCATCGATGAGAATTATATTTCAATCTCTAAATTCGATGCTTATGATTGGAATGAGTTCATCAATCCGACAAGAGGATTCATAAAAGAGTTCTTAGAAAACGGCAACTTAGCTGTTGAAGAAGCTCTTTTAAATGATGTTAAAGCACTCGAAGCTGAAGCTGATAAACACTTTGATTCATTGGATGAAAAATCACAGCGCATTGTAAATATTTTAGAGGAGAATGTTAAGCCTGCAGTACAAGCTGATGGAGGTAATATTGCTTTTCAAAAATACGATCAAGAAACCAATACAGTACACGTTGTATTACAAGGTGCTTGTAGTGGTTGTCCTTCTTCTACTTTTACACTTAAAAATGGAATTGAAGGAATGCTAAGACATATGCTTAATGACGAAGCTATTATAGTGGAAGCTTATAATGGTTAATGATAAGTAAAATAAATATGGAAAGGGATTATGTAAAACATAATCCCTTTTTTTATCCTCAAAATTAAACCCTGATTAGGCAATAGACATATAAACAAAAAGGAATTACACTAAATAAATCTGATTTAGCAAATTAAACTTACCATAGTATGGTTTTAGAACTAATGAAAGAAAGATCAAGTAGAACTGCTTTATAGTATTTGACTATTGTGGAGACAGGATTATACATAAAAAAAAGAGGTTGTTTAAACAACCTCCCTTTCACTTTAATTAATATAAAGATTAACTCATTCTAATGAATGATTTCCTCTTAACATCCACATCAAAATTCTTAAACAATTCTAATAATCCAATCGTAGCTTTAATTAAATCATCTGATTCAAATAAAATCGAAAAATACAATTTACTGTTTTTAGCACTTGTTTCCGTTGTACGAATACGAATGATTTGTTTTTGAATTAACTTATCTACTGACGAGATTAACTCTTCTTTGTCATTAAGTATATCTTCAATTTCAGAAAATCTCTCTTCAGTGAATAGCACAATTATTTTGTCAAATAATACCTGTAATTTTTGATCAATCAGTTTTAAATCTCTAATCTGATTAAACTTCAATTTCTTGTGATTATTATCTACGTGTGTGTAGCTATTTTGTGCAATAAAGCTAACTGCTTTTATCATTTCTTGTAAATAACCTAAAGTCACTACGTAAAACTTACTTGCTCCAACCGAAGTATCATCTAAGTTCTTAATAAAGAAGTAAACATTACCTCTCAGATTATCTACTTCCTTCTCTAATTTCTTTAATTTCTTTTTACTCTTCTTTAATTCAGTAATATCTTGTAGAGCGATTGAATCAATAACAGTTGTATAAAGTTCATTTACACGAGTTAATACATTTGCAATTTGAGTAGAACTCTCTGATGCAACACCTTGAATATTTACGATATCTACTCTATTCAATTGAGAGTTTTGCAACTCTTTTTCTTTCTCTTTTTTCTGGTGAATTTTATTACTTCTATAAAGTAAAATACCAACTAAAATTAACATTCCTACTAAAGCATATATCTCTCCTATACGCAAAATATACGCTGTAATAAATGCTGCAATAAAAGCTACAATAGCCGTTACAAACCATCCACCAATTACATTAAATACTCCAGCTACTCTATACACTGCCGAATCTCTATCCCAAGCTCTATCGGCAAAAGATGTACCCATCGCAACCATAAAAGTAACATACGTTGTTGAAAGTGGTAACTTCATAGAAGTACCTATAGAAATCAATATACTCGCAACCATCAAATTCACAGAAGCACGAACCATATCAAATGCAGGCTCATCCTTTGCTGCTCGCTTAACTATAACTGAAGGCTTTTCAAATCGCTTATCTAACTTTAATTGAAGTGATTTTGGAAGCACATAGTCAATAGCTGCTCCTATCAAAACAGTTCCTCTAACAATTGTTCTAGACAATATATTAGAATCAAACTTTTCTTCAGATGTACCTGTATCTTGTCTTGCCAAGTTCATCTCTGTTTCAATCACAGCTTTAGCTTTTTTAGATGTCCAAAGTGTTATAACCATAATTGCACCTGCAATTAACAAAAAGTAGAATGGAGCAACTACACTTTCTTCTGCTAAAACTCCCATCATAAATGATTCAGGAGCTTGCCCTGATGCCTGGAAAAAGCCAAATGATTGAAATGCTGCAATAGGCACACCGATAAAGTTTACTAAGTCATTACCCGCGAATGCTAAGGCTAAAGCAAAAGTTCCAATAACGATAATCACTCTAAGTATATGTACTTTGAATACACTTACAAGTAATTGAGAAATAAAAGTCCAAACGACAAAACTAACTAAAACAATTGTCATCTGATTCTCGTTAATCCAAGTGCTTGTTTCTTTTGTTAAGAAACTTGCCCCTTTTAATCCCTTAATTAAAATAAAGAAAGTAATCGCAGTAATTGCAATACCACCAAATATTCCTCCATACGTCTTTAACTTCTTGTCAATATCAAAAGTAAAAACTAAACGAGAAAAATACTGTACAATTGTACCTATGGTAAAAGAAAGTATTACAGACATTAGAATACCTACGACAATTTCGGTAGCCTTTGCCGTATTAATATACTCAGGAAGTGTATCCCATCCATCTCCGCTGTTTACGATCTTAATTACACCTAAACACACCGCAGCTCCTAATAATTCAAAAACAATCGAAACTGTTGTAGAAGTAGGAAGACCTAATGAGTTAAAGACATCCAATAACAAAACATCCGTAATCATTACGGCGAGGAAGATGATCATGACATCATTAAAAGAAAACATCTTGGGTACAAAGATTCCACTACGGGCTATCTCCATCATCCCACTTGAAAATAGTGCTCCTACTAAAATACCTAAGGAAGCTACTATCATAATCGTTTTAAAAGTAACAGCTTTAGAACCAATAGCTGAGTTCAAAAAATTCACAGCATCGTTACTAACCCCTACAGTAATATCAATAATAGCTAAAACTGCTAAAGCAATAAGCATTACAATAAAAATCTGTTCCATTAATCTTAATATTTAATTATAGTGAGTCGCAAAGGTTTATATAAATCTGAAAACCTATGTTAAGTCAATGTTATGATTTATTGTAAAATTGAAACAATTACTTATATTTTATATTGATTTCAAACATACTAACGCCTTTAAAAACAAGAATAAGAAGGTAATCAACTCATATATGCTCTTAAAAAGATTACTTTTCTCATATAGGATATTGTCACGTGAGAAAATCATTATGCTCAATTCTAAATAATAACCTTAATTTTACTTAATCAATACAATATAAAAATGAACAAACTCTACCTTGAATCAAGCCCATACTTACTACAACATGCTACTAATCCCGTTTATTGGCTACCTTACAATCACGATAGCCTACAAAAGGCTAAAGATGAAAATAAACTCGTTATAATAAGTATTGGGTATTCTACCTGTCACTGGTGTCATGTCATGGAGCACGAGAGTTTTGAGAATGAAGATGTTGCTACCATCATGAATGATCACTATATTTCCATAAAAATTGATAGAGAAGAATTGCCTGACATTGATGCTTTTTATATGAAAGCTGTGCAATTGATGACGCAACAAGGAGGATGGCCACTGAATGTGGTTTGTTTGCCTGATGGAAGACCTATTTGGGGAGGTACATACTTCACAAAAGAAAAATGGTCTGATTCACTTTTACAATTAAATGATCTCTACAGAGACAAACCTCAAACAGTATTGGAATATGCTGAACAGTTGCATACGGGAATTTCTCTTTTGAGCTCTGCCCCCACCTTTGATAATCAATCAAGATTTAATTTCGATGGTTTACTACACAATTGGAAAAAGAGTTTTGACTTAGAATTTGGAGGGTATAATCGAGCTCCTAAGTTCATGATGCCAACAAACTTACTTTTTCTTCAAAAATATGGAATACTAAAACAAGACAAGGATCTAATTGACTATATCGACTTAACCTTAACTAAAATAGCTTGGGGTGGAATATTCGATGTTGTGGAGGGTGGTTTTTCGAGATACTCTGTTGATTATAAATGGCATATCCCACACTTTGAAAAAATGCTTTATGACAATGCACAATTATTACAAGTTTATGCAGATGCCTATAAGAGAACTCATAATGTATTATACAAAGAAACAATACAGAAAACGATATCTTTCATAGAAAACAATTGGAGAGATAGCCAAGGAGGGTATTATTCTGCCTACGATGCAGATAGCCTTGACCAAGAAGGAAAGCTACAAGAGGGAGCGTACTATGTTTGGACTAAAGAAGAATTGCAAACAATTATCACTGAACGCTTCGATGTATTTTCTACTATTTACAATATTAATAATTTTGGCTATTGGGAAAACAACAATTATGTCTTCATCCAAACTCAGCACTTATCAGATATAGCAAATGAGTTCAAGCTTTCTCTTGACGAAATACAAGCCCTAAAAACGAAATGGGAATCAGACTTATTATCAGCAAGAAACAAAAGAGAACTACCTCGTATTGATAACAAAATTCTTATTGCTTGGAACGCGATGTATATCGTGGGGTTATTAGACTGTTATACAGCGTTGAATGAGGATTCATACTTAACTGAAGCAATTGGCATTTTCAATTATATTCAAAGCAATTTAATTAATCAAGAAACAGAACGACTATACCATTCCTCTATTAATGGTCAAAAGTCAATTGAAGCCTATGTAGATGATTATGCATTTTTCATTCAAGCTTGCCTTAATTTATTCGAGAATACGGCTAACCAAGAATATTTACGCATAGCAAAGAACAGTTTAGACTATTGCTTAGATACTTTCTATGATCAAGCAAATGGCTTTTTCTTCTTGAATAATGAAAGACAGGAATTTATTACACCTATTTTTGAAACTGAAGACAATGTCATTCCTTCATCTAATGCAATCATGTGTATGAACCTACTAAAACTTGGTGTTTTATTTGAAAACATGCACTATACTACAATTGCAAAGAGAATGAATCAAGTAATGCTATCACAGATTGACTATCCTTCAGCCTATTCTCATTGGTTGCTTTCTAACTTGTATATTGAAAACCCACAAGAACTCACTATTGTTTCTGAACAAGCTTTAGACTTAACCAAACAATTAAATCAAAAGCCAATTGCGAAAACCTTTATATTTCCAATTAATTCAACCACTACTATTCCCTATTTAAACAAAGGCAATAATCAAAAAGCACATTCTTTATATTATTTTTGTACAGGGTTAACGTGTTTAGCTCCAGAAGAAGATAATCGTTTCTTAGATAAATACACATTATAGTCATGGATAAACTTGATACTTTACTGAGTACCTATATAGAGAAAATATTTGTTTTTGTACCAGAAGTTGTCACCTCTCTTATTATACTTGCAATAGGTATGTTTGCAATTAAATCACTAAAAAAAATTGCAAATAAATTATTTCTCGAAAAAAGAATTGACCCAACCTTTGCCAGTTTTTTAATTGATGTTCTCATTTGGAGTTTGCGCATTCTTTTGTTTGTAATCATAGCTTCCAAACTTGGTATACAGACAAGTTCTTTTGTAGCTATTGTAGGTGCTATGAGTTTGGCTATTGGATTGAGCTTACAAGGATCTTTAAGCAACTTTGCAGGAGGTGTACTCATTATTCTGTTCAAGCCTTTTAGAATTGGCGACATAATTGAAGCTCAAGGGGAAACAGGAAAGGTATTGACAATCCATATTTTCTCTACGCAAATCCAAACTTACCAAAACAACATTGTGTACATACCCAATGGAGTTTTATCTAATGGGAAAATTAAGAATATATCTCAAAATAATTTGAGAAGATTAGAAGTTCCTGTGCAAACTTCTTTAGTAAAGAATACCGTTGAATTTATGTCATTACTACAAGCAAAATTAGAGCAGAATGACTCAATACTCAATCAACCTAAACCGAGAATACTAATTAAAGAGCTACTAGATACTAAGATTACTTATACAGTACAAGCTTGGGTTGAACACGATAATTACAACCAGGTATTTTCTTATATCTTACTTGAATCAAAAAAAATAAGTGATGCTTTATAAGCATCACTTATTTTTTTTTGTTGCCATTACAAAATCTTTCAAATAGAAAGGTTCAAAGTAGGCTACATCAACAAAATCTTTATTTACATACTTTTGATAACTAACCTCTACCATTTCTCTTGCTGAAGGGTAAATTATATCATCTAAAAACACGAAGTTATCTTTCGTTAAAACGGATTTGCACTTCGAAGCTCCATCTCCTATAAAATACACTTTGTCGTACTGATACAGGCTCTCAAAAGAATTTTCATCTACTACTACCGCCTCAATAGGGGTTAATTGATTGTACTCTTTATCGAATACACAAGAAAAGACTTCCATTCTCCTTGCATCAATCATAGGGACAATAACTCCCGATTCTTTTACTACACTTCTCGCTAAAACCTCTAAGGTATCAATGGCAATCATCGGAATACTCAACCCATAACAAAGGCCCTTTACGGATGAAACACCTATTCGCAAGCCCGTATAAGAACCTGGCCCTTGACTAATCGCAATTGCTGCAAGGTCCTTCAAACTCTTATTGCATTGCTTTAATACTCCTTCAATAAAAACGTGAAGTTTCTCTGCATGTGAAAAGTTTTCTTCCGCAATTTCAACTAACTTTTCTATTTTTCCATCAACTGATAAAGAAACTGAACAATTCTTAGTTGCAGTTTCAATATTTAAAATTGTAATCATTCTACTCAACTTTAATCTTATCTCCATGTTGTAACGTACGGCTTACCAAAGAATAGGGTCCAGTGATAACTTCATCCCCTTTCTCAAGCCCTGCTACAATCTCTATATTTTTATCATCTTGAATGCCTGTTTTTACAAATCTAAGTTTTGCAACTCCCTTCTGATTTACAAATACCGCTTCTTTCATTAATTCCTTATCATAAACCTTTTTACTGGTTTCTGCGTTCCTCACAGTATCTGTTGGGCTACGCATTATAACAGCACTGATAGGAACACCATAAATACCGTTTTTAACATTGGTAATAATATCAACAGCAGCAGTCATTCCAGGTCTAAAAGGGGAATAATTTTCAATTCTCGAATCTATCAGATCCTTATAAGACTCCTCCAAAATCTGAATCTTCACTTTGAAAGTAGTGACTTGATCTGCTGATAAAGTTTGATTTGATGCAGAATTAGAGATACTCGTTACAATTCCCCTAAACTCTTTCTTCAAATACGCATCAACATTAATTCTTGTTTCATCTCCCTCCTTTATCTTGACGATATCATTTTCATTAATATTAACTTCAACTTCCATTCTGCTTAAATTTGCCACACGCATTAGTTCTGTACCAGCCATTTGTTGGGTTCCCAAAACTCGTTCACCTAATTCTACATCTATGCGCGATATCGTACCATAAGTAGGTGAATAAATACTTGTTCGCAAAAGATTTCTCTGTGCTTCAGTCACAGCAGCTTTTGCACTTTCCACATTGTAAAAAGCTGAATTTTGTGTTGCTTTAGCTACTTCATAAGTTGACACAACCTTATCCCATTCAGAACCTGAAATCACCCCTTTCTTATAAAGTGTTTTATAGCGATTATAACTTGCTTGAGCTTCAGTTAACTGAGCTTCAGCTTGTGATAAACCCGCCACGCTGGTAGCCAATATAGCCTTATTTCTATCTACAATAGATTCATATAAATCAGGGTTAATCTCAACAAGTAAATCACCTTTCTTGACAACTTGCCCTTCTTTAACGGGCAAATTTATGATTTCTCCCGATACTTCTGAAGAAAGTTTAATCTCAATTTCTGGCTGGATCTTTCCTGTACCAGAAACTGTTTCTACAATATCTGTTTTATCAAGCTCTATAGTGGTTACAATACTTTCACTTTCCTTCTGTCCAAATACTCCTGAAGCGAAGCCAATTATAACTAAGGCTACTACTGCGATAATAATTAATAAGTACTTCTTTTTCATAAACTCTTAATTTGAAAATAGTGGAATGCCAAAATAATACTCTAATATTCTGGTTTTAAAAATATAGTCATACTTTGACTTTAACATATTGGACTGAGCCGTAACAAACAAAGTTTGATTTTGATTTAATTCAAAAATATTAATTAGACCTACTGAATATCTTTCTTTGGCATACTCAAGTGACTTCTCACGTGATTCAAGTGTCAATACACTCGCCTCATAATTCTTTAATGCATTCTTAGTATCAGTATAAGCTCGAAAAACTTGTTGTTCTAATTCCAAAATAGCCACCTCTTTTTCATTTTCTACTTGCTCTTTTGCTAATCTACTTAATCGAAGGTTATTTCTGACTTTAAATCCATTAAAAACAGGTATACTGATAGAAACACCGAATACAGAATTTTTATTATTAGACAGTTGATCAAAAAAAGCTTCAGGTCCGCCAATCACAGATTGATATTTGGGACTTGAAACGGCCTGATTTGTTTGATTTACAAATCCTATAGGTGTTGATTCTCCTGTTGCTCTTTGTCCTATTACTCTATCAGCATAAGTCGCACTTGAATTAAAATTATAAAAACCAGCAATTGTAGGATGATAGGCGGATCTTGCAATTTTCACATTTCTATCAGCAATATCCAAATTGGCTTCTGCAATTTTTATATTCATTAAAGCATCAAACGCCCTTTCAATTATTTCATCTGGAGTATAAGCTAATATCTCATCGTTCTCAACTTCGTAATTACTATCACTTACCTCAAAAGTTGAATAAGATTCCAATTGCAAAAGCTGTGCTAAACTAAGCTTAGCCATCACCAATTCATTCTCTGACAAAATTAACCTCTGTGTTGAAGTTGCTACTGTCGCCTTTGCTTCTAATAGATCTCCAGCAGGCACAACACCAGCATCTACCAAATCTTTTGTACGCTCCTCTTGACTAAAATCGTATTCAAGTTGATTTGAATTTGTCTTGACCAATTCTTTATTGAAAATAATTTGCAAATAAGAATTAATAACTTGTAAGGCTATATTCTCTTTCATCTGTTGAGATTTATACTCAGAAGCTAAAAAATCTATCCTAGCCTTAACCATTTTATGATGATTAGCTAACCCCTTGTAAATATCCACGTTTACATTCAGCCCCAATGAAGTTGATTGAAGTGTCTGAGAGCTAAGGTTATTGGTGATTAAATCAGGTTGATCTGCAATTGTCCATCGATGTTGTCCGGAAACATCTAATGCGGGTAAAAAATCCCCCAAAGCCAATTGCCTTCTCAAGTAAGCAGCTTCCTTCTCTAATTCATACTGCTTCACTTGTATATTATTCTTTATAGCATAATCTATACATTCCTCAAGCGTCCAAGTCTTTTCCTGACTATACACCAATAAAGAACTCATAAAAAAAGTAACGAAGACCAGAAAATTACAATAATAATTCTTCATTCGCGATATATAATAAAATTAATGCTTTGTTATATTGTTAACATAAAGAAATAAAAAAAACCGCTAATAACAGCGGCTTTCTAAACTTATTTTGTAGATTTTTTACTTTTATATACGCGATAACTTAAATAAAGAGCTAATGGAACTAATAAGTATGGGAATATCATAAGATACACAATACCATCATTAACAGCCTCAGCTTTTACTCCTCCATCTTCTGTTTCTAATACAGCACGACACATTGCACATTGAGCTACCGAGTCATGAATACTTAGTATAAAAAACAAAAAAAATAAAACTAATCTTTTCATATAAACCACTTTTGCTTTACTAATTAACATAATACGGAGAAATCATTAAGTAAACAATTACACCTGTTACTGCTACATATAACCACATAGGATATGTTATACGCGCCAATTTTTTATGTCTTTCATAAGCACCAGCAATTCCACGAACAAAAGTTACCAATACAAATGGGATAATAATAATAGATAATAAAATATGCGTGATCAAAATAAAGAAGTATACATAGCGTATAAAACCTTCTCCTCCATAACTAGTTTCAATCGAAGTCATGTGATAAGCTACATACATTGCTAAAAAAGCAACACTACAACAAATACACAACTTAATTAAGCGCTCGTGTAATTTGACATTCTTCTTTTTCTTAATAGCATATACTGCTATTACTAATAAAACTGCTGTTATACCATTTATCGTAGCATATATAGGTGGCAAAAAGCTCAAAGGCTTTACATCATAACCTAACTTTTGTAAGTTAACACCAAATAAAATAGCGACAACAACAGGAATTGCAATTGATAAAATCCATATCCACTTATTGTACTTTTGCTCTATACTATTTTTACTTCCTTCCATTACTCATCTAATAATAACTTAATATCTTCTTTTAACCATTCTACAGCTTCATCGTCTGTTCCATCATAATATAAAATAGGATTACCATGCTCATCTTTACGACAACGGATATTGCCCTCTTTATCAATTAATGCAAACAAACCAGAATGTTCAAAACCACCAGCTGCCTCTGGATTAACTCCAGTATATAAATTGAACTTCTTAGCTAAATCGTAAATATACTTACCATCTCCAGTCATCATGTACCAGTAAGGGTTCTTTACACCTAACTCCGTTGCATGACGTTTTAGAGCTTCTGGAGTATCATTTACAGGATCAATGCTTATTGAGGCAATACCAAAATTCATATTCCCATAAAAAGCATTCTGCAATTTGACCATATTCATATTCATAATAGGACAAATAGTCGGACAATTAGCAAAGAAAAACTCCACGACATAAACTTTCCCTTTATAATTGTCACTCGTGATAGTCTTACCATCTTGGTTAGTCAATTCAAAATGGGGCGCAGTACCCATATACATTAAGTCTGCTTTCTCAAACTTCTTAATTACTTTTGGCACTACCCAGATACCAAAAATTAAGACAATAAAAGAAATCCAGATATAAGATTTATCTCTCATGTTAGTCGGCTTTATTTATACGTTTATATTGTTTTAATGCTAAGCGATATTCAGCTAAAAGAACTTTTACATCATCCATCATATCATTGTGCAGTTCTGCAGCACTAATTGTAGAATATCCTTCTTTATACTCAAACTTCCCTCCCTTACTCTTTCCTTTACGACCACGTAAATTCCTATCTTTATCAATTAGGTAAACATTTGTACTTGCTAAATCATCATCCAGTTTCCCCACTGTTCCTAAAGAATTAAAAAAAGTTTTCAAGTCCTCTGGTTCTACAAACAAATAGTTCCAGTTAGACATATCTGAAATGGGACTCAATTCGTCAACGACTTGTTGTGCTTGTTCCTCACTTCCAATAGGCAATACCATCACCAATTGAAAATCGTCAAACTCACGATATTTATTGTATATCTTTTGATTCAAATTAAAAGCATCGCCTCTATCCTTAAAAAGGTGCGCACCAGGAAACCCTAACACAGTAATTTTCCCTTCCAATGTAGGTTGGCCCCCTAAAAAGCTTTCACCTTTTGGAAATTCATTTACGCCTTCACTTATTACAGGTAAGCGCTCAAATTGATTTACACCTGTAGCAAAAAATAAATATGCACAAATTGGCATAACAAACAGTAAAACAAGTATTATGTATTTTTTCATCTCTATAGGTTAATTACACTATGTAACGTACAAAAATAGAAAAAGGCGGTTAATAAACCGCCTTTTCAAAATATAATATGTTATTAAAAAATCCACTTGTATTGTGAGTTATGAAAAACGTCATATACATAGTTTCCTTCAATTAATACCAAAGTAATTAAATATACACATAAAAATCCTAGAACTCCTGCTACTGACCATCTAAATGATGATTTCTCTTGTTCTAAGTGCATAAATGACCACATAATATAGTAAGCTTTCCAAATTGTTAAAATAATAAAGATATAATTTAACAAGCTTAATCCAAAGATGTGTACGTGGTGTAATGAATCTGGTTTAAAAATACCTAAAACTACCTCTACAATTGTAATTAGTGATAAGATAAAAAATACTTTCCAGATCTTTTTTGTATTTGATTGATGTGCTCCTTCTGCTGCCATAATGAAATGTTTTTAAAAAAATTAAACTAAGTAGAAGAATGTAAATACGAATACCCATACTAAGTCAACAAAGTGCCAGTATAGACCACCTTTTTCTACCATCTCGTAAGAACCTCTTCTTTGATATGTTCCTAATAAAACATTAAAGAAGATAACAACGTTAATTAAAATCCCTGTAAAAACGTGGAATCCGTGGAAACCAGTAATAAAGAAAAAGAAATCTCCGAATGTCTTATGACCATACTCATTGCGAATTAGGTTTGCACCTTCCACCACAATAGTAGCATCGTTAATTCTTTCAACAGACTGCTCTCTTGTAAGAACCTCTTTGTATCTACGACCTGTCTCAGCATTCTCAAGTGTTTTTTGAGTTCTGATCTTAATGTCAGGATTCGCTAATAAACCTGCTTTAATCTCCTCGATTGAGTAAGTTGGCGCACTTGGTCCTTTTAAAAACCACGTTCCTTTACCTCTAGTCAAAGTAGCTTCATCTCTATTTGCATCAACAATAGCAAAATCAGATAGAGCGATTTGTTTAGCTTCCTCTCCTTCTCCTTTTACAAAGTGAAGAATAGAACCTCCTCTTGTTTCAACAGCTCCATAAGTCCCTGTAATGAAGTTTTTCCACTCCCAAGCTTGAGATCCTAAGAAAACCAATCCTCCTAGAATAGTTAAAAACATATACGTTGCAACTTTCCCTTTCTTCATTTGATGTCCTGCATCTACTGCTAACACCATAGTAACTGAAGAGAAAATTAAAATAAATGTCATCAATGCAACATAGTACATTGGCGCATGAACTCCATGTAAAAAAGGAAAGTGATTAAATACCTCGTCAGCAATTGGCCAAGTATCCATGAACTTGTAGCGAGTAAATCCATATCCTACAAGGAATCCACAAAATGTTAATGAATCTGATAATATGAAATACCACATCATCATTTTACCGTAGCTTACTTTTAGAGGCTCATTTCCTCCGCCCCATGTGTTTTCTTTAGTAGCTGCTGTAGTAACTGTCGCTCCCATAAAAAGTTGTTAGTTATAAAGTTCTCAAATTTAATTTAATTTTTTTATTTATAGAATGTAAAAAACAAAAACAAATAAATCCATAGCACATCTAAAAAGTGCCAGAACCACGCACACAACTCTATTCCTATGTGTTGCTGTGCATTATACTTTTGTTTAAAATGATTATAAATTACCACCAATAAGGATAAAATACCTCCTATCAAATGGACAATGTGCACAATTACGATCACATATAAAAACGACGTTGTAATTGTACTCTCACTTCCTGTAAAGAAATAACCATTATCTATAACCTGCCCAAACCCTTTGAACTGCAAAAAAACGAATAACAAACCTAATATCAAAGTAATAAGCAAATAACTTGTTGCTTTACTTCTTTGTTCTGATTTTACAGCTCTATATGCTAAGTGAAATGTTATACTACTAATCAATATAACTATTGTACTATATAGAAATGAATCTGGCAAAACAAAATCTGTTAACCAGTCTGGTCTTGTTTCACTTACCACATAAGCACTTGTTAGTCCTGCAAAAACCATTGCAATACTTCCTAACCCAAACAGCATCATAACCTTTAATGCTTTACCTTTTCTTTCGTAGTGTTCTTGAGAAGTCATTTCCATTGTTATCTTAAAATTTTATCTAGTACATAAATAATTTGAATCAATGATATGTAAGTCACACTTACTAACATCAATGATCTTGCAGCCTTATCCGTTTTTTGTCTATACAATCTAATGGCTGCACTTAACATCCATAATCCCGCTATTAAAACAAGCCCCGCTGATATTGGAGACAAATACAATCTACCTGTCATTCCTGTTACAGGGAAAATAGATGCAATTATCAACCATACAGTATACAAGATTGTCTGCATTGCTGTCTTAGAGTCCCTTTTACCTGTAGGTAGCATAGAGAATCCACCCTTTTGATAATCATCATACAAAAACCAACCGATAGCCCAAAAATGAGGAAATTGCCAAAAAAACTGAATCATAAATAATGTTCCAGCTTCAATGCCAAAGTTATTGGTTGCAGCAACCCATCCAAGCATAAAAGGTATTGCACCTGGAAAAGCTCCTACAAATACAGATAAAGGAGTAATAGTTTTTAAAGGGGTATATACACTTGTATATAAAAAAATTGAGATTGCACCAAACATAGCAGTTTTAGGGTTAATTGCATATAAAATACCAATTCCCAAAAGTGTTAAGACACTTGCTAAGATAAATGCTGCTGTTGGTTTTACTCGTCCTGAAGCAATTGGACGATTCATAGTGCGTTTCATTTTGGCATCTAATTCACGCTCAATAATTTGATTGTAAACATTAGATGCACCTACCATACAATAGCCACCAATGGCTAAAGCTAAAAGCACCCAAAGATCAATACTTTTTAAATTCGGAACTGCTATCAAATAACCTGCTAATGTAGAAAACACTACACTTAAAGCAAGTCCCATTTTTGTCATTTCTTTAAATTCCTTAAGTACTGAAATTGATGTACTCTTTTCAGAAGTTATATTCAAAGCTGTTTTCATTTGTTTTTAATGAGTTGCAAATATAAATCAATTTTTATAACAAACCCTAAAAACAACCATTTCAGCTTTGAATATAACCATTCTTTAAGAAATTAGTAGCTATCTACTTTTCCACTTCCATCAACAATTGTTTTTGCTGCTGAAGTTCCCAGACGCGTAATTCCTAAATTTATCATTTCAATTGCAGATTCTCTATCGCGGATTCCTCCTGAAGCTTTTACTGCAAGTGGTCCGGCATTTTCAACCATTAACACAAGTGCTGGCATAGTAGCTCCATTTGGTTTACCTCCTTCAGTTTTATAGAACCCTGTAGAAGATTTTACAAATACTCTTCCGTAATCTTTCTCGTCAAATTTGCTCATTACAACATTTTTAATCAATGTAGTAAGTTGCACAATTTCTGAATCTTTTAATGCTGCAGTTTCAAGAATCCATTTTACAGTTCTAGCTGCTTTTAGCCCATAAGCAGTACACTCTTCAACTTCTTTCTTTACTTGCTCTACATTTCCTTTTTGGAAAGCAGTATAATCAACAACATAATCCAACTCATCAACTCCATCAGCAACAGCTTGTTTAGCCTCTTTCAATTTAGCTTCCAAACCTCTGTTTCCTTCAGGAAAGTCAATTACTGTTCCAATCAAAACTTTTGATTTAGCATCATCAACCATTTTACGACCAACTTTCACTTGCTCTGGACGTATCATAGCTAACTTGAACTTTTCATCAATAGCCTCTTGGATCAAATCCACTACGATTTTGTTATTTTCGGCTTCACTTACTCCAGCTTGAGCAGCTGTTTTCAAATAAGTAGAATCCATGAATTCTCTTAAATCTCTCATAATATAATTATTTAAAATTAAAAAAGCCCCTATAAAGGGGCTTTCAATATTTTACTATTTCTTAATTGTTGTGTTGCAAAGTATCAAACCAGTAATACTTCCTAAACAATTTGCAAAAAAATCAGCCCATTCAGCACTGCGACTTTTAGTACAATACAATTGTAATAATTCTACTGTTCCTCCTATCACAATAACTAATGTAAAGATAACAAATGTTAAAGAAATTCGCGAGATCTTTAACCAACTTTTTGCAAAATAATTATACCATAATACTGAAAATACCAAATAAAATACAAAATGTGCAATTTTGTCCTTAAAGGGTATATCTAATACTGATACTTTGGGAATTGAACTTCCTTCACTTAGGCAAGCTATTAAAACTAATACTGTCCAAATAACTCCTAACCAGAAAAAAAATTTACGCCCCAATTAATTCTTTGTATGCTTCTGCTGAAAGTAAATCAGCTAATTCAGACTCATTCGTGAATTGAACTTTTATCATCCATCCTGCTCCATAAGGATCAGTATTTACTAACTCAGGTTCTGTTTCTAAACCTTCATTAAATTCAATAATCTCACCTGTCAATGGCAAAAACAAATCTGAAACCGTTTTTACTGCTTCTACAGTTCCAAACACTTCTTCTCTATCTAAGGTTTGGTCAACTGTTTCTACTTCAACGTAAACGATATCTCCTAATTCCTTTTGTGCGAAATCAGTAATTCCAATTGTAGCAACGTTTCCTTCGATAGCTACCCACTCGTGATCTTTTGTGTACTTTAAATTAGCTGGTATGTTCATTTTAATTTAGTTTTTAGCAAATGTATAATATTATTACTATAAAGCCATCCTCACACAAGAAATTTTCAATCTTCTTTCCTTGTTGTTACTATATATGCACGAATATAACCTTTTTTGTTAATACAGCAAATCACAATAAAACCTTCATTCTTATTCATTGCACTTTCTCTATTTACTCCATTGTGTTTTCACACCAATTTCACTGCAAAGAATACGCTATCTCTCAAATATAATTTTTAGCTACCCTAAAGCGAATAAGAACTTATCATAAGCGCTTAATTTCCAAAATTGTATCGCATTGTAAAACCTGCTCTAATATTAGTAATTGGATACATAGTAGACATGATCGCTTTAGAGAAAGAATGATCATAAAAGAAAATAGCAGTTAAGTTTTTACTCAACATATAATCCGCAGTAATTCTCAATGACCACATATCCTGTCCTCCTCCCACTTGTTCACTGTCAAAATCTAAATAACGAACCAAGGTTTCACGCTTACTCAACGTTAGATCTGCCTTAATATTGATGTCACTTGAAATTCTTCCTCCCATACCATTGTTGGCATACATCGAATTAAAGCCGACATCTTTTATGCGATAACCAAGACCTAATACAAAGTCATTTCCATTGGTTTCAGTCAACGAATTATTATCTAAACTCAGTGAAAGCATTCGGTCTTTTCGCACTTCTGCAAGAATGCGTATATATGATTTTGTCTCCATATCAAATCTCACCAGTGGATTGAATTGTTCATACAAAGTTGCATTACTTACAACGTACTTAGAAGGTATATTCGCTCCTTCAAATTCACTTGGATTATTTTGATATTTGTAATAGTCAAAATTAGATGTATATGACCCCAATGTATATGCTGCTCGATACCCGTGATGAACAGAGAACTTCCTGAAGTGATTCTTTATAAAACCTAACTTCATAAACCCAGTATAGCGCAGTGTCCAGTTCGGCAATGGAATATCCTTAAAAATACTCGTTGATGAACTACTTGCACTCTTACCTGTATAGGCTGCATAAAATGATGGAATTAACACAGCTTGGCTGTTTGAGCTATATCCCTTTGGAAAACCTTTTTCATCCAAATTCGCTATATTACTAATATCAATACCATTCGCAACAGCTAACTTATTAGCAACTATAATTCGATTGTTTCTCATTTGCTCAAAACTATCAGCATTTGAAAATGCCGTACCAATCATCATCGTGGAAATTGTAAAATTCCCATAACTATAAGGTGCTTGCTGCATATAATTTCCATCTTCGACTGCAAATTGCTCTGTGTAATTATCAGATTTCATTCTATTGGCAGTTATATCAATAACTAAATCTGAAATAGGTCGAAGTGAAGCTGTTATATTTAATGTCTTATTACTTACCTGACTAAAAGGTTGATTCATATTTGGAAATTCACTCAAATAACCATTCTTTGCAGCCTCATAACGAACATCTGCTTGACTTCCAAAAACAAATCCTAAAGTTGGTTTAGAAGAACCAAAGAATCCAACTCCTGGCATAAATCCAGGTAAAGTTGTTCCACTGTTCTCTGCATAGTTAACTTGTATATTCTTAACTGATGTCAAAATATCAGTAAACACACTAACTGTTTTACCAAATACCCCAGCACCCTTTTCTTCCTTATTGACTTGTTGTACCACTTTTTGGCCAGGTACGATAGCTGCTTTCTTAGCTTTAGTTGCATTCTTACTCTTACCTGATTTACCTCCTATACCCAAATAACTATAAAGCGTTTCCATGCTAAGAGTAGTATTCAAAGCCTGCGTACGCGCATTCTGTATTGTATTACCAAGACTATATGTTACTCCTTCAAGCTCCACTTCTGAAAAAGCTTCTGAAGCACGTTGCCAGTTATAACTACCAGTATAAGTATAACTTGATCTAATAAACGACAAGAATGGAATCTTATTTAAAGGCAATTCGTAAGTTAAATTGATCTGTTGTGTAAATTGATTTGGCTCGCCAACATTAAAGTAATCATCCCAAATTGTGTTGCTATTGTCAACTATTCCTGTAGTACTATCATAGTAATTGCGAACCACATTATTACTTCCTCCTATATAAGTCAACCTTAAAGAGCGAGTTAAATCAAAATTAAATCCATAATTATAATTAAAGAAATAATTTCTTCTATACAATGGATCAAGTCCTATCCCTTCAACATCCAACAATCTAAACTGCTGACGATTATACTGACGAAGTACATTTGTACTAAAAGAGATATTAGAAGGTATCAAGTTAAAATTGAAATCTTTAATAATCTGCAAGTAAGTATTGTTTAAGAAACCAACATTCTTAAAAGGTTCTATCGATTTAGGTTGAAATGAATAAGCATAATCTACAGAAGTTCTAACTTGTTGTTCTAAACTTGATTCAATTTCATAATCGTGATGCTTAACCTCATTATATGAGTGTGAGAACGTAAGGTTTTCTACATCGTATATACGGGATTTTTTCTCAGGATTTCGCATCTTACTAACCCCAATAAAGTTTATACTCTTTCTCTTCGTATAATCCATTGCCCTTTTTTCAATTTCTTCAGCTTCGGCAGAAGATTTTGCATTTGACTTAACCAAACTAAGCTTTAAGTCTAAGTTATTAGGATCGTACTCTGGAGTTATAAATTCCTCACTAATAGCATAGTTAAAAGGCAAAACAATCCCCCATTTTTTTGGAAACAAATGTCCGAGATTAACATTTGTCACAATACTATATGACTTGTAATCTTCCTTACTTCTCTGTTGTGGACCTTGTTCGATACCTCCAAAACCAATAGTTGATCTCATACCAGTAGCTGATACGGTTGCAAAATCTGCAAAATTAGCATCTACAGTTGCAGTTGCCGCCCATCCACCTTTATTGTCCATATCTGATAAACGAAGCTCATCAAACCAAAATTCACCTTGAATAGAACTATGTGCTCCTTTATTTCTTACCCCTATCATCATCATACGTACCTTAGCAAAATTGGGATTTCCTTTAATACCAATCAAAACATCATCTCTTTCACCCCCTAATTCAGCTTCAGTTTTATATACGAAAGCAGAATTTAACTGATTGTTTTGACGTGAATCAGTCATCTTTAGCACTTTAATTTTTGTCAATAAATCAAGTGCTAAATCCAATTCATTCTCTTTTGGCCATATTTGATCAGGTAGTGTTTCTCCAAAATTAGTCACCTTTAGTGGGATTTCAATTTGGTAATAGTTGTCAACTAAATCATTACCAATTCGCACGAATGCAACAGCCTCATCATCTTTCAAAACAGCAGTTCCTCCATTTTCAATTCCCTCTGCGTGTATAAACATTTTTAATCGCTTGTACTGACGCATGTCAACATTGAAGTTTTTATACACAGCCCTTGCATCACCAGGTGCCAAACCAGCAGTATTACTTTGCAAGTCTTTCGAGTAGATTTTCATTGCTAAAGACTGCTCATTTTGATTAATCAATGTATTGTTCATATACATCTGCTCTTGGCGAACCCCAGGAGGAATAACGTAAGGAATTGGCTTACGTGAATAATTGTCTTGAATATTTACTGAAGTTACATCAAAAGCAGCCTTTGTACTTTCCTTTTCTTCTTCATATTCACTTCCTTCTTTATTAAAGTCAGAATAATCTCTATCCGATTTTCTCCAATCAGAACGAATTAAATCTAAACTTCCAAAACGCAAAGTTATCTGATCTCTGAAGCCAGTAACGAACATACGCATAAAGCGTATTGAACGCATATCTATTTCGAAAGGTGTACTTTGCTCTGAATCCTTATTCTTTTGTCCTTTACTTTTCTTATTGATACCATCTATATTCTCACCATTGTTATCAATTGGCACCTTAAATTGAATCCAGCGCACTGGTGCTACTGACCCATCTGCCAACTGCGTAGTAGTTTCCCTAACATCTACAACATATTTATCTTTAACTGTCATATTAGGCTTAATCTCAATTCCATATTGAAAGTAAGCATCAATAGTATTCATTGTATTATCCCCATCAACATCCTCTGCATCTGGTTGATTATTTCCCGCACGACTTCCACCTGCTGGACTATTTCCTTCCACTCCATTATAATCTCTATACCTTTCCAAGATTCCACCTTCTGCATCTAAATAGTGAACAAAATTATCTGCTGCTGGATCAGCTAAATGGGCAAAATCAGGGAACCATATTTTTTCCTCCTCATCACTTAATCCATCCAAACCAACGTCTTGCATCCTTCTATTATCAGCATTCGTATCAAATGCATAAATCAAAGAAGGTGCTGCTGGTACTTTCCCCCATGCAGTATTGATTATACTATTTTCACTCAGACTTGAAGTTGGCAATCCATTTTCATATTGCTTATATCCATCTCTAAGAATATCTTCTGAAATCAATCCAAAGTTTAACTTCAATTCACCAATATTTCCTTGATTTGCTACGCCATTTGCTCCTCCTACATAAGGATCCATTAACCAAAATTCCAATGCTTCAATATTAGCCTGCTCAAAATTCGAAGTACTTAAACTTCTCATAATCCCCGCCCAATTCTTCTCTGGTGTATTTGACAAACGAGAAGCTTTAAAGTCTGGATTGAAGTTATATATCCCTCTCTCTTTTGGATAATAAGTTAAATCTAGTGTAGTGATAACCCTACTTTCTCCATAAGCAATATCTTTGTTGGGAAACAACTCCTCACTGTATACACGACGTGTAACATTTGAAGACAAATCATACTCAGTCACACCATTGGGTCTTGATCCAACATAAAAAGCTGGATCAATCGTATACCATGATAATTTTGCTCTTCTATAACCATCTTCTAAACGTCCTACTCTTCCCTTGCTATTATTGCCTTCTAAATAGCTTGGTATCCTATTGTCATCGCTATCTTTAAAATAAAAACCTTTTGGTACACTTGCTAACTTCCACGCATGAGGACTTTTGACGTCAATTGTAGATTGAGTTCCCTCAAAATCATCAACATAAGAAGTAGCTTCACCATTCATTTGATCCAATTTAGAAGAACCTGGTTGCAAATAAGCAAATTCACCTCTAAATGAAATTCGAGATTCTGCGTCTGTATCTATATTGGGAAGTTTATTGACTAAACGAGTAAAGAAAGGTACTTCAGTAGAATATTGAGCGTTAAAACCCCATATTGTATTATTCACAGCTTCTTCTCCATAACTTGATTTATGAGTCATAGGTCGTTCAGACAGACGCAAATAAGTACCTCCTACGATGAAGTCTTTACTAAATTTGTGTTCAACGTTAAATCCGAAAAATCGCTTTGTCTGTTGACCAAACATAGTGTTATTTTCAACAGAAACATCAATAGGAGTATTAGAGGCTAATAGAGCTTGATCTAAAATCATCACTCGTCCTCTATTGTAATCAACAGTATAATCAGCACCTTCAATTAAAACTCGTCCACCTGCTTTCACTACAACGGATCCTGGTGCAACGTTAAATGCTCCAATAGGAATTCCCTCTCCCATTGTACTTGAATACTTACCTTTTAATTGAAACTTATTCTTCTGACTTTGACTGCGGATAGCTGAGGCTTTTGTCCCTGTATATAATTCTCTAAAGACATACTTCTCTTGATTCTTATTATAAGAAGTCTTGACATCATAATCCGAATTATCAAGAGGTCCACTCTTTAGTTGATTAAATAAATGTTCTCCAAAAGGCTCTACTGTTGTAAAAATAATACGCCCATTTACAGCATCGATTGTTATACCATCAAATGTATTTCGACCATACTGATTGTAATTACTATTGCCATAGCCACCGCTATTTCCATAACCTCCATTATTGCCGAAACCACCGTTATTACCAAAGCCACCGTTATTACCAAAGCCTCCATTATTACCAAAACCATTGTTATTACCATAACCACCGTTTCCTTGGTTATTGTAACTATTATTTCCCATATTAGCATTGGGATTATTGGGGTCATAGACATTTTGCATACTTCCATTAGCAAGAAAGTCAAAGAATCCATCTCCTCCTGCTTGTGGGTCATTCGTATAATTCAATCTATCAAGATTAAAAACCTTCAGTAAAGGTGTTTTTTCAACTCCTTCTGGTAAAGGTTTTCCATCGACAGAACTAATATAATTTAATGGACTTGGGTCTGTATATAAAATATTAAATCTAAATCTATCTTGGGTAATATATGAAGCATTAGGTATTTGATAGATATTCTTCATCATCAAACGCCAAAGTGGAACATTAGTCAGAGTAATACTACTCTTCAACATCTTAACGACTAAATTCTGAGAAAGAGGTACATTGTCTGTTTCCTCACCAGTATTAGGTGTATTAGGTTGATTAATGTTATTTGAATTACTTTGGTTTCCTGAATCCGTTCCAAACTCACCCACCTGGTACACTTTGTCCCCAACTGTATACTGAAAAGCAACAGCTAATACTTCATCATTTGACAAACGCTGATTCAAAGAAATATATCCAAGTTGTGGGTGATATGTATACTCAGAGCTGTTTAATTTCCTTGCACTTTCCACTTTGACAAAATCACGTCCTTCTTGCACTTGTGTATTAATACCCGAACTACCTGATGATCCAAAGCGAATACTACTATCTAAATAATAATTGGATTGACCAATTTTCTTAGGGTCATATAAGTTGTTTGCATTATCTGGATAAGCATTTGCTGCTGAATTAACAAAGAAATTAGCATCTTGAGAAGACACATATCGATTATCGCCAAACTTACTCTTACCTTCTCCCAAATCCTGAATTGCGACAAGATTTCTTGCATTGTTATTAGTTTGTCCTAATCTACTATAACGATTCGTTACCCAAACCTCTACACGAGTAATGCGTATTCTACTGTTGATATAAGGATACTTACTCAAAGCTTGGTCGTAATTATCTCTAAAGTATTGAGATAAAAAGAAGTGTCTATCCTCATCATAATCAATTGCAAACAACTCAAAATCTTCTAACGTTCCTCCTCCATCAGCACGGACAGAAGTTGTCTGCGACTTTTGCTCAGAAAAAACTCCAGTAATTGTCGTGCGACCGAATTGCAATTCAGTTTTAACACCAAAAAGACTTTGAGCTCCCCTGATAAGAGAACCTGTGATTGGCATACTAACATTACCTACTTCTACTTTTCGAACAATATCATCTTCATCAGGTTCAAATGACAATTTCATTAAATTCTGAAAGTCAAAAGTAGCTTGTGTATCGTAATTGGCATTAACACTTAATCTTGTACCTACTTTACCTTGCAATCCCATACTAATACGTTGATCAAAATCAAACATCATGTTTTTTCGATTGCGAGCAGACATCACGGGGTTGTCTTGCTTAGTAAACCTCACCCCCATATCAAACTCAACAGAACCTGAAGGTCTAACATCTATAGTATTGGAACCGAAAATACCGACAAACAGTTTTGAATTCACATAATAACGCGGCAACATATCACGCTGTTCTTCTTCATTCTCTAATCGTCCGTGCATAGCGTTAAACTTCTGCTGAAAATACTTTCTAATTTCACTTTTCAACACAAGGTCTTCATACTCTTTTCGAGTCAATATAAGAGGTAGATTAACATTAAATTCCCCAACAGTTCGCGTAAAATAGTAGCGGTCGTTACTTGGATTATAAGAATACGATTCTCTTATAATATTGGGATCAGGAATAATAAAATTACCAAAATCATACTTAGGTTGCAAAGAGTCTACCTCTTGTTCCAACCAACTTAGATCTTCAGTTTCTTCAGGCAATAGTTCTTCTTGTCCAAAACCTGTAACAGTTCCAGATACAAATATTAAAAACATTAAAATAATATGTTTTACTAAAAGACTATTCCCCCTCAAGACCTATAAATTTTTTAAAGCTTGTTTTATTATCACTTCAACTGTAGCATCAGGATTGGCTTTTACAATCTTGTCTACTACTTTTTCTGCTGATTTGCGAACAAAGCCTAATACCTCTAAAGCAGATAACGCTTCATCTGCATTTGTATTGTTAATTATAGGCAAAACTTCATCAATATTATATAGTTTTACAACTTTCTCTTGTAAATCTAAAATAACTCTTTGTGCTGTTTTAGTACCAATACCTTTTACTGATTGTATAGTTTTAGAATCTCCTGAAGCTATCGCTTGTAGTAATTCTTTAGGAGAAATTGAAGATAAGATATTTCTTGCAGTATTCCCACCAATACCAGATACCGAAATCAAAAGCTTAAATAATTCGCGTTCAATTTTATCGATAAAACCGAATAAAGTATGGGCATCTTCCTTAATTTGTAGAAAGGTATATAAACGAAGTTTTTCAGATGATCCTATCTGAGAAAAAGTTTGCAGGGAAATATGGATTAAATATCCTACTCCCCCGCAATCTATTACTACCTCTGTAGGTGTTTTTTCAACCAATCTTCCTTCAATATGTGCTATCATTTTTCTTAGTTATTTTAACTTCAAAAATAGTAATTAAATAAGCTAATTACTAATAGAAAAAATGATAGAAATTCAGAAGATTAATTTATTATTTCTTTTTTCTATTTTCTCTTACTTGCGCATCCACAACTGCCACAGCAGTCATGTTCACCATTTCATCAACGCTTGCACCAAGTTGGAAAACGTGAACAGCTTTATCTAATCCCAAAATTATTGGTCCTATTGATGTAGCTTTGTTCAATTCTTTCAACATTTTATACGTGATATTCGCTGAATCCAAATTAGGGAATATTAGTGTATTTACTTTCTTATCAACAAGTTTTGAAAAAGGAAACTTCTTTTTCAACATCTCGTCATTCAAAGCAAAGTCAATCTGTATTTCACCATCTACTACCATATCTGGATATTGCTCATGTAACATGGCAACAGCCTCCTTCATTTTACTCGGAGATTCTTGTTCTGCAGAACCAAAGTTAGCATAAGATAACATTGCAATAACAGGATCCATTCCAAACATTCTCACTGTCTTTTCAGTCATCACAGCAATTTTTGCAATATCTGCTGCAGAAGGATTTGGATTAATAGCAGTATCAGCCAAGAACATAGGGCCTCTCTTAGTCAACATCAGATTTGTTGTTGCAACTTTAGATACGCCTTGTGCTTTAGGGATTAACTCTAGAATAGGTTTCACTACAGATGGATAACTTCGAGAATATCCAGTTAACATAGCATCAGCCTCTCCCTCATTAACCATCATAGAAGCAAAGTAATTTCTCTCACGCATTAATTTCTCTGCGTCATAAAGAGTAATTCCCTTTCTTTTTCTTGTCGCCCAATAAGCTTCAGCAAACTGTAATCTTCTGTCTTTTTGATCATCCGATTTTGGATCAATAATCTCAACGTCAGCATGAAATTCTATCTCCTTCTTCAGCTCCAAAATGATTTCCTTATCTCCTAATAAAATTGGATTAGTCATCCCTTCTTCATAAGCGATTTGAGCTGCCTTCAACACGTCCAAGTGATCAGCTTCAGCATAAACAACACTTTTCGGTTCCGTTTTTGCACGATTAATAAGCATTCGAACTAACTTATTATCGTTCCCCATACGCATTTGAAGTTCTTGACAATACTTCTCCCAATCCACTTCTTGTTGTGGAGCTACGCCACTTTCTATTGCTGCCTTAGCTACTGCTGGTGGCACAACTGAAATCAAACGTGGATCAAAAGGCTTAGGAATAATATACTCACGACCAAAGCTTAGTTTAGTTTCTCCATAAGCTATATTTACTTGCTCTGGAACAGGTTCTTTTGCAAGTTTAGCTAAAGCTACTACAGCAGCCATCTTCATCTCCTCATTAATCTTAGTGGCTCTAACGTCTAATGCTCCTCTAAAAATATAAGGGAACCCTAAAACGTTATTAACTTGATTAGGATAATCAGATCTTCCTGTAGCCATGATGACATCTTTGCGTGTATCAACCGCTAAATTGTAATCAATTTCTGGTTTTGGATTAGCCATTGCAAAAACAATAGGGTTCTCAGACATTGACAACAACATCTCTGGCTTAAGAACATCTGCTGTTGATAAACCGATGAATACATCAGTTCCCTTCATTGCATCTGCTAAAGAAATATCTGTATCAACAGCAAACTCTCTCTGTAAATCAGAAATTCGTGTATCGTCTTTCTTCAATACTCCTTTACTGTTAAACATCTTGATATTCTCCTGTTTAACACCAAATGCTACATATAATTTTGCACAAGCTATAGCTGCAGATCCAGCACCCGAAACAACCATTGTAACATCTTCCATCTTTTTACCTGCTAACTCAACAGCATTTAGTAATGCAGCAGCTGAAATAATTGCTGTACCATGCTGATCATCGTGCATAACAGGAATATTCAACTCCTCTTTCAATCGTCTCTCAATTTCGAATGATTCAGGAGCCTTAATATCTTCAAGGTTAATCCCTCCAAAAGTTGGTGCAATATTTTTTACTGTTTCGATAAATTTCTCAACATCCGTTGTATCAACTTCAATGTCAAACACGTCAATATCTGAAAAAATCTTGAATAACAGACCTTTACCTTCCATTACAGGTTTAGATGCTTCTGGACCAATGTCACCTAAGCCTAATACTGCTGTCCCGTTTGAGATAACAGCAACCAAATTACCTTTGGCTGTATATTTGTAAACATTGTTTACATCTTTTGCAATTTCTAAACATGGTTCTGCTACTCCAGGAGAGTAAGCTAAAGATAAATCTCTTTGAGAAGAGTATTTTTTGGTAGGAACAACTTGTATCTTTCCTGGCACTGGCTCAGCGTGATACTTCAATGCTTCCCTACGTAAACTATCTTTGTTCATAAATTTCGTTTTAGGTTCTGAGCAAAGGTAGTCTTTTTGTAGTATAATTAAAATATAAGGAAATCAATCCCCTAAAAAATCAATATTTCGCAACAAACCAGCATATTTAGTTCTTTTTATTGCAGATTTCTTAAATATTTCATTAAATGTTTCCTCAGTCAATTCTTTCCATTCTTGTTTTGAATAGCTAATTAACTTTCTATTAGCAATGAAACGCTCCTCTTTATGAGGTATAGCAAACCGATTCCAAGGACAAACGTCTTGACAAACATCACATCCAAACATCCAATTATCAAGTTTACCACTAAATTCATCCGGTATACTATCTTTTAACTCTATCGTTAAATACGAAATACACTTACTTCCATTAACAATATGAGCGCTTTCTATAGCCCCTGTAGGACAAGCGTCTATACACTTAGTACAATGGCCACAATGATCGGTTGTGATACCGTCTACTTCTAAATCTAAATCAATAATCAATTCTGCAATAAAGAAAAAAGAACCAGACTTTTTAGTAATCAAATTATTATTCTTACCAACCCAACCTAAGCCACTTTTGGCTGCCCAGGCTTTATCTAACACAGGCGCAGAATCGACAAAAACTCTACCACCTACATCACCAATCTCAGTTTGAATGAAATATAGAAGTTCTTTGAGCTTATCTTTTATTACATAATGGTAGTCTTCTCCGTAAGCATATTTTGAAATCTTAAAAGTAGATGATGCTTGTCTTTCTTCAGGATAGTAATTAAGAGTTAAAGAGACTACACTCTTAGCACCTTCAACTAACAACCTTGGATCAAGTCGCTTGTCAAAGTTATTCTCCATGTAATACATGCTACCATGCATTTGCTGATTCAACCAATTTTCAAGTCGTGGAGCCTCCTCCTCTAAAAAATCAGCTTTTGATATACCACAAGAAGAAAAACCCAATCTTAACGCTTCAGTTTTAATCAAATTGGCATACTTAGCCTTATTATCAATCATAGTACCTATTCAAATAAACCACCTTGTTTAAATTGACGTGTGCGATTCAAGTGTTCGTAAGCTTTATCTGTAGCTTCACGACCACGAGGAGTTCTAATTATAAACCCTTCTTGAATCAAATAAGGTTCATAAACCTCCTCTATCGTTTCTCCATTCTCTGATACAGCAGTTGCAAGTGTAGATAAGCCCACAGGCCCTCCTTTGAATTTATCGATAATCGTCAGTAGGATTTTATTATCCATCTCATCTAAACCAAAAGAATCTACATTCAAAGCATTCAAGGCATACTGAGCGATAGCTAAATCTATACTACCATTTCCCTTGATCTGTGCAAAATCACGAACTCTGCGAAGTAAGGCATTAGCGATACGAGGTGTTCCTCGACTGCGTCCAGCAATTTCTATAGCTGCTTCTAAATCTATAGGTACTCCTAAAATTTCAGCACTGCGTACAATAATAGTGGAAAGCAATTCCTTGTTATAATACTGAAGCCTACATTGTATCCCAAATCGAGCACGCATAGGAGAAGTTAACAGACCCGAACGAGTTGTAGCTCCTACAAGTGTAAAAGGATTCAAATTAATTTGAACCGTACGGGCATTTGGCCCAGATTCAATCATAATATCAATCTTGAAATCCTCCATAGCTGAATACAGATATTCCTCCACAATAGGACTTAAACGGTGAATTTCATCGATAAATAGTACATCGCGTTCTTCCAAATTAGTTAGAAGCCCAGCTAAATCTCCAGGTTTATCCAAAACGGGTCCAGACGTAATCTTAATACCCACATCAAGTTCATTAGCCAAAATATTAGCTAATGTAGTTTTTCCCAATCCTGGAGGACCATGAAAGAGAGTGTGATCTAAAGCCTCATCGCGAAGATTTGCTGCCTTCACGAAGATCTTTAAATTCTCCAAAACCTGTTCTTGACCAGCAAAATCATCAAAAGAAAGTGGACGTAACTTTCTTTCGATATCATTTTCATCAGAAGAATAATTCCTATTTGTAGGATCTAAATTTGCATTCATAAAGCAAAGATAATTTAAAAAAAATCATTCAAAAAAATAACAATTACAAAAAGAGAAACAACGTAGATTACCCAATAAAAAAAGAAAGGGCACCTATTCAGGTACCCTTTCTTCATATATAGAAAAATTCTATTAGTGATTTAATTGTTCCTCACCTTCCATATAAGGCATGTTTTGAGGAGCGTAATCTTCTGGTAATCCAGGTTTACTATAGTCATAAGGCCATCTGTAAACTACTGGTAACTCACCTGGCCAGTTTCCGTGAATATGTTCAACTGGAGTAGTCCATTCAAGTGTATTACCTCTCCATGGGTTTTGAGTTGCTTTCTTACCGTAGAAAATACTAACGAAGAAGTTCCATAAAAACACCAATTGGAAAGCTGAACCTACTAATGCAAATACCGTAATTAAAACGTTAACATCATAGAACTCATCAAACAATGGGAACGCAGTGTTAGAATAATAACGACGTGGTAAACCAGCTAAACCGATAAAGTGCATTGGGAAGAATACTCCGTAAGCACATACTGCTGTAACCCAGAAGTGAATATAACCAAGGTTTTTATTCATCATTCTACCGAACATTTTAGGGAACCAGTGGTAGATACCTGCAAACATTCCGTAAAGAGCAGAAATACCCATTACTAAGTGGAAGTGAGCAATTACGAAATAAGTATCGTGAACGTTGATATCTAATGTAGAGTCTCCTAAGATAATTCCTGTTAAACCTCCTGTAATAAATGTAGAAACGAAACCAATACAGAACAACATAGAAGGGTTCATTTGAATGTTACCACTCCAAATTGTCGTAATATAGTTAAATGCTTTTACAGCAGAAGGAATTGCAATTAATAAGGTTGTAAAAGTAAATACAGAACCTAAGAAAGGATTCATTCCCGACACGAACATATGGTGTCCCCATACAATCGTAGAAAGAAACGCAATACCTAAAATAGAAGCAATCATCGCACGGTATCCGAAGATAGGTTTACGAGCATTACAAGCAATTACTTCAGAAGTAATACCCATTGCAGGTAAAATAACGATGTAAACTTCAGGGTGTCCTAAGAACCAGAACAAGTGTTCGTATAATACAGGAGACCCACCTTGGTAATGTAATACCTCACCAGCTAAATAAATGTCTGATAAGAAGAAAGAAGTACCAAAACTTCTATCGAATAACAACAATAATGCTGCTGATAATAACACAGGGAAAGATACAATACCAATAATTGCAGTAACAAATAATGCCCATACAGTCAAAGGTAATCTTGTCATACTCATACCTTTTGTTCTTAAGTTAATTACTGTAGCTACATAATTTAAAGATCCCATTAAAGAAGAAGCAATAAAAATAGCCATAGAAACTAACCATAATGTCATCCCCATTCCAGAACCTGGAATAGCTTGTGGTAAAGCACTTAAAGGAGGATAAACTGTCCATCCTGAAGATGCTGGTCCTCCTTCTACAAATAAAGATATAACCATCAATACTGCAGAAATGAAGAATAACCAATAAGATAACATATTTAAAAATCCTGAAGCCATATCTCTAGCTCCAATCTGCAATGGAATAAGTAAGTTTGAGAATGTACCACTTAAACCTGCAGTTAAAACGAAGAATACCATAATAGTACCGTGCATTGTAACAAGCGCTAAGTATGCATCGTTTTTCATAACTCCATCAGGAGCCATTTTGTCACCTAATAACCATTTGAATAATGTAAAAGATTCTTCTGGCCATGCAATCTGCATTCTAAATAAAAGTGACATCGCAATACCAATGATTCCCATAACAATACCTGTAATCAGGTATTGTTTGGCAATCATCTTGTGATCTAAACTAAATACATATTTAGTAAAGAAGTTTCCTTTATCGTGATGATCGTGTGAGTGATCAAGATTTATTTCGTGTCCTACTGCTGACATAGTATAAATTAGTTTTAATACGTGAGTTTTACCTTACAACTGAGCAACAGCTTCAGATGCTTCTTCAACCTTCTCTTCTACTACTGGCACATTAGTCCCCTTTTCAGCGGCAACTTGCTCTTTTAAAGTAGGAAGTTCACTTAACCAAGATTCAAATTCTTCAGGAGTTTCAACTACAACTTTCATTTGCATGTTATAGTGAGATGCTCCACAGATTTTGTTACATAATAACAAATAGTCGAATGTATAAGGATCCAAAGCCTCATGACCGTTTGCAATTAATTCTTGACTTCTATCCGCTCTGATATTATTGATGTTGTTAACTTTCTTTATCATAGCATCACGCGATCTCATATCTTCTGTAGTGATAGTAGGAGTAAATGCAAACTGAGTAACCATACCTGGCACACAGTTCATTTGTGCTCTAAAGTGAGGGAAATAAGCAGAGTGTAAAACGTCTTGTGAACGGAATTTCATAACTACTTTCTTTCCTAATGGCAAGTGTAATTCTTTTGCCATTTTATCATCTGCAGCATTTGGATCTGACATATCTACTCCAACAACGTTGATACCTTCAATAAAGCGAACATTGGCTTTACCTAAAGTATTGTCTGTTCCAGAGTAACGAACATCCCAACCAAATTGCTTAGCGTAAACTTCTACGACTAAAACGTCTTCTTTTTCATCCACGAACATGATGTCGTTCCAAGCAAATAATCCGTACAAAATCAACCCTGATAAAGTAATTACTGGGATGATAGTCCATATTGCTTCTAACTTATCATTATCTGAAAAGTAAAGTGCTTTTCTTCCTTTTACACCTCTACCTTTAAATGCAAAGTAGTGAAGTAAAAATTGAGTAAAAATCTGTACGACAAAAATAAGTCCCATAGAAATCCACATCAAGAAATCCACCTTCTCTCCATGCTCTGATGCAGCATCGCTCATCAAAGGAAAACTACCATATTCTACTAAGCAAAAGATAGTAAAAACGTAAATAAATCCTAAGAAAGCGAAAGTCAAATAACCATTAACGTTATTATCCTTGTCATTTGCGATTTCTGAACTTATATCGTTAGGTTTAGATCCAACTTGCGTTAAATCGAATATCTTAGTCAATTGCCAAATAGCAATCCCTAACAATACAATTACAGCTATTATTAATAAACTTGTCATTTGTTTATTTTTAAATATTAATAATGGAAATGTTTACTTTCTTCAATTAATGGATTATTCTTAGCTAATAAAGGAGCTTTAGCAATCTCACTAAATCCAACAAGGATAAACAATCCAATGAAGAATAATAGTGATCCAATTTCTGCTGCACCAATAAACCAAGAACCTCCAACTGTACCAGGAGCTATCATTAAATAGAAGTCAATATAGTGACCAATAATAATACATACTCCTGCCATTACCACAATCCATGTTAAACGTTTGAAATCTGTATTGATTAACAATAATAATGGCAATACAAAATTCAATACTAACATACCAAAGAATGGCAAGTTAAACTCTTGTATTCTAAAGATGAAGTAAGTTACCTCCTCTGGAATATTTGAGTACCATTGTAACATAAATTGAGAGAACCAAAGATAAGTCCAGAAAATACTTAATCCAAACATAAATTTAGCTAAATCGTGGATATGGCTAGTATTAACAAAATCCATATATCCTTTACTCTTAAGGTATAAAGTTACAAAAGCGATAGTTGTAATTGCTGTTACAAAGAAACTTGCAAAAACATACCATCCAAATAAAGTACTATACCAGTGAGTATCAATAGACATAATCCAATCCCATGAAGCCATAGATTCCGTTACAATAAAGAAAGCTAAGAAACCAGCAGACGCTTTAAACATCTTTTTGTGGTAAACTAAGTCTCCTGATGCATCTAAAGCTAAAGACTGCTTACGCATATAAATGCGGTATAAGTTCCAACCTCCTAAAAAGATTATCGCTCTAATAATAAAAAATGGTGCATTTAAATAACCTTCTTTACCTTTGATAATAGCATCCGCTTCTACTACATCTTTATCAGCCCAAATAAATAAGTGATTACCACCTATTCCGTAAACCGAAAGTAACAATAGTATGAAAAAGATAATTGATCCAGGCAAAATATAAGCTGACAGTCCTTCCATCACTCTAAAAAGTACTGGCGACCATCCTGCAGATGCAGCGTAATTAATTCCATGGAAAACCAAGATACCCACAGAAACAAGCATTACGAAAATACATCCTACATATAATGCAGTCCAAGGTTTGTTTTTAAGCTGACCATAAACGTGCTCAGCATGATGATCAAAATGTGCATCAGACACAGCGTGATCAGCAGCAGATACATGGTGCTCACCATGACCGTCGTGAGCTTGCTCAATTAGATTCGCTTTTACTTCAGCAAGATCTTTTGGTGCTTTAATGAAGCCATATATAATCCCTGCTACTCCAATAAGCATTAGCACGAATGCAAAAGTCTTCAATTTTTTTGAAAATGTGTACATATCTAAACTTTCAAATAAGTTTTACAATTTATTATTCTGATTTCAATTTTAAAACGTAATCTGTAACTAACCAACGCTCTTGTTGAGATAATTGATTAGAGTGAGATCCCATAGAATTCAAACCATAAGTAATTACGTGATAAATTCCTCCTTCTGTAAGCTCACGATCTTTGTAGTTCGGAACTCCTAAGAATTTTTCCTTTTTCACCAAATTACCATTTCCATCTCCTTTTGCACCATGACAAACAGAGCAGTAAATTGTATATAATTCTTTACCTTTCTCTAAGTTCTTATCAGCCTCCGCTAAAGGAGACTTCAAATTAACTTTTGCCAAACTCAACCCTTCTGGTGTATCTGGGTAAGCTTCCGGTTCATATCCTCTTGGGATTGAACCTTCAGCAGGTAATTGTCCTTCTTTACCATTTTTGAATACCGTAGTAGGTACCTCTGAATATGTCTCATATGCTACTGATTCGTACATATTTGGCATAAACTGATAATTAGGACGCTCTTTATTAAAACAAGAAGTAGTCAATACTGATACTCCTACTAAAGCTACTATTTTATATATCGTATTCATTCTACAATTACTTTTCAATTACTTTAACTTCAACTGCTCCAGTTTTTTTGAAGAACTCAATAGCAGAATCTTCATCTCCTTTTAAAGCAACTTCCATTAAAAAGTGATCATCCGTTGTTCTTACATCTGGATTTTCAGCCTCTTTAAAAGGCCATAATTTACTTCTCATAAAGAAAGTAAGTACCATTAAGTGAGCTGAAAATAATACAGTCATCTCAAACATAATTGGAACGAAAGCTGGCATATTTTGAATAAAACTCATACTCGGTTTTCCTCCAATATCTTGTGGCCAATCAATAATCATAATGTAATACATCATAAATGTACCGAAAGCTAAACCAACTAATCCGTACAAGAAAGCACAAATAGCAATTCTCGTTGGCTTTAACCCCATTGCTTTGTCAAGACCATGCACTGGGAAAGGAGTGTATATTTCTTCGATATGATGTTCAGCTGCTTTTGTTTCTTTTACTGCATCTAACAATACATCATCATCATTGTATATTGCGTAAATTACTTTATTACTCATAGCGAATTAATGATTTAAAGATTGATGATTTTCTTTGCTGTCTCTCTCCTTTTTGTAGTACTCTCCTGAAGATTTCAAGATAGTCTTCACCTCTGCCTGTGCAATTACAGGGAAACTTCTTGAATACAACAAGAACAATACAAAGAAGAAACCAATAGTTCCAATATAAATACCTGCATCAACAAAAGTTGGCTGGAACATTGTCCAAGATGAAGGTAAATAATCTCTGTGTAATGAAGTAACGATAATTACGAAACGCTCAAACCACATCCCAACGTTTACAACTAAAGAGATAATAAACGAAGCCATAATGTTAGTTCTAATTTTCTTAAACCACATTACCTGTGGTGAAACAACGTTACAAGTCATCATTAAGAAATATGACCACCAGTAAGGTCCTGTTGCACGGTTTAAGAATGCGTATTGCTCATATTCTACTCCAGAATACCATGCTACCCATAACTCAGTGATATAAGCAACCCCTACAATAGATCCTGTGATCATTACAATAATGTTCATCAACTCTATATGTTGAATTGTAATATACGCTTCTAAGTTAGATACTTTTCTCATAATGATCAACAAGGTAGTAACCATCGCGAATCCAGAGAAAATTGCACCAGCAACGAAGTATGGAGGTAGAATAGTCGTATGCCATCCAGGAATAACTGAAGTAGCAAAGTCAAAAGATACAATCGTGTGTACAGAAAGTACAAGAGGAGTAGCTAAACCAGCTAAAACTAATGATACTTCCTCAAAACGCTGCCAGTCTTTTGCACGACCTGACCAACCAAATGATAAAATTGAATATACTCTTTTTGTAAATGGCGTTATAGCTCTATCACGTAACATTGCAAAGTCAGGTAGTAAACCAGTCCACCAGAAAACTAATGATACTGATAAATACGTAGAGATCGCAAATACGTCCCATAATAATGGCGAGTTAAAGTTAACCCATAATGATCCGAACTGGTTTGGTAAAGGTAAAACCCAGTATCCTAACCAAGGACGTCCCATGTGAATAATAGGGAAAAGACCAGCCTGAACTACAGAGAAAATTGTCATTGCCTCTGCAGAACGGTTAATTGCCATTCTCCATTTTTGTCTAAATAATAATAATACGGCTGAAATAAGGGTACCAGCGTGACCGATACCTACCCACCAAACGAAATTGGTAATATCCCAAGCCCATCCAACTGTTTTATTTAATCCCCAAGTACCAATACCTGTACCTATTGTATAAGCCATTGATCCTACTCCCCATAGAAACGCTAACAAAGCGATAGTGAATACTCTCCACCATAGTTTATTAGCTCTCCCTTCTACAGGTCTAGCCACATCCACAGTTATATCATGATAAGTTTTCTCACCAATAACTAAAGGTTTTCTAATGGGTGCTTCGTAATGTGACGACATAATCCTTTATATGTTTCTTTAATTAATAATTCAAGTTAATTACACGTTTCTAACTTTCACGTGATACACAACATTTGGTTTCGTACCAATGTGCTCTAATAAGTGGTATGAACGATCTGATTCTACTAATTCTACAATATCAGAATCCTTATCATTGACATCTCCAAATACCATAGCTCCGCTTGAACAAGCAGCCGAACATGCAGTCTCAAATTCATTTGGACGTACTGCTCTACCTTCGTTCTTAGCTTTTAAGATTGTAGCTTGAGTCATTTGAATACACAATGAACATTTCTCCATTACCCCTCTTGAACGAACTACTACGTCTGGATTCAATACCATACGACCTAAATCGTCATTCATATTGAAATCAAACTCATTATTCTGAGAATATAAGAACCAGTTGAAACGTCTTACTTTATAAGGACAGTTGTTTGCACAATATCTTGTACCTACACAACGGTTATAAGCCATGTGGTTTTGTCCTTGACGACCATGAGATGTTGCTGCTACTGGACACACAGTCTCACATGGAGCGTGATTACAGTGTTGACACATCACAGGTTGGAATGCTACTTGTGGGTTATCTGCTGGATTTTCTAAATCATAGAAAGCACTGCGATACTCACTTAATCCTTTAGCATCTTTTTTCTTTTGAACATCTCCATCAAATGTATCTTCTGATGAATAGTATCTATCAATACGCAACCAGTGCATATCTCTACTTCTTCTAACTTCAGATTTACCTACTACTGGTACGTTATTCTCTGCGTGACATGCAATAACACAAGCCCCACATCCTGTACAAGCGTTTAAGTCAATAGATAAATTAAAATGATGTCCTACTGTACGGTCAAACGATTCCCAAATATCAATAGTACGCGCTTTCACATTTTGGTGATCGTAGCTTACCATTGGGAATACATTCCACTCTTCTGTATTTGCATTGAAAACATCAGCAGTAGTTTCTTTAATGATGTCATTTCTACTCATTAAAGTATTGTGTAACTGAACACAAGCAAATTCATGCATTCCATTACCTTTAGCTACGCTTACTGTCTGTACTTTATTAGCATTGAAATACAATTTGTATGCATTCACCCCAACTTGCATATCTTTCTTAAGAGCCTCTTTTCTTCCATATCCGAAAGCAAGACCAATAGTTCCAGGAGCTTGACCAGGTTGAATTAATGCAGGTACGTTTTCTAATGTAACACCATTTACAGTTAACGTAATATAGCTACCATCTAAACCACCATTAGCAACATGTTTATTCACGATTCCTAACGCTTCTGCATCTACACGAGCTACAGTTGCATAGTTATCCCAAGAAGCACGGCTAATTGGATCTGGGAACTCTTGTAACCAAGGGTTATTTGCTTGTTGCCCATCTCCCATACCTGTTTTAGTATAGAATACTAATTCAAAGTCACCTTCTTTCTTAGCTTTAGCAACTGCATTAGCAGCAGAAGTAAAGTCAGCGTTAGCAGATACTTTGTTTAAATCTCCGAAAGTAGCAAATCCATCGTGAACAATTTTATTCCAAGTTTTGTTTGAAATAGTAGCTTGTCCAACAGATTTTACGTAATCGTAATAAGGAGTATTATTATTTGTCCACAACAATAATGCGTCTTGGAATTGACGAGTATCGAATAAAGGACGGATAGTTGGCTGAGTAACTGAGTAGTGACCTTTTTTGATCACAACATCACCCCAAGACTCTAAGTAATGTGGAGCAGCTGCAGCAATAGTTGAAACTAATGCAGTTTCGTCTTCTTTCATAGAGAAATCTACAGACAAATCAACATTTTTCAAAGCCTCAGCAAATGCCTCTCCATTAGCTAAAGAATAAACAGGGTTAACGTTAGACATAATTAAAGTATGAACTTTACCAGCAGTCATGTCTTTTATCAACTGAGCTACTGCTGCGTCATTACCTTGTCTAACAAATTTAGTTTGCTCTGGTAAGAAAGCCTTAGATCCTAAAGCTTCATTAATAGCAAACACAAGTAGTTGTGCATTTACATCGTCGATTCCACTTACAAGAACACCATTACTTCCAGCAGCTTTCAATTGTTGAGCAGCTTTCTTAATAGCTTCATCATAAGCAGTACCGTTAGTACTTACATTAGCACCTACTACTATATTGTAAATTTTAACCAAAGCAGCCTTTAAGTCTGCAGAGTTTAAAGGAAGTCTAACGTCAGCGTTAGCTCCACTTAAAGACATATTAGATTCAAGTTGAATGTGCTTAGACATTACTTTTCTCTCATCTGTATTTCTCTTTGGAATACGTTTTTGCGCATAAGCAGAATCATACCCTCCACCTTGCCAGTCACCTAAGAAATCAGCATCTACCGAAACAATCACATCAGCTTGACTAAAGTCATAATCAGCTAACCCTCTCGTTCCATAAGCTTTCTCGTAAGCGTCTAAAGCAGAAGATGAAGATACTGCATCGTATACAACATGCTTAGCAGTTGGATAAGCCGCAACAAACTCTCCTATTAATTTATCAGTAGAAGGACTTGCCATTGTATTAGTCAACAACACAATATTCCCTCCTTTTGATTTAGCATCTTCTAAACTAGCTTTAACTTTTACATCTACATCATCCCAAGTAGTATCTTTTCCAGACACTTTAGGTTGTTTAAGACGTAAACTATCATACATCGTTAATACAGATGCATTCACACGAGCATTAGCTCCTGAATATGCACCAGCTAATTTATTGTTATCAATCTTGATTGGACGACCTTCACGAGTTTTAACTAAAACGTTCACGAAATCAAATCCATCAGCAACCGTAGTAGCATAGTAATCAGCCACACCAGGAACAATCTCATCCGGCTGTACAACGTACGGAATAGATTTTACTACAGGCCCTTCACAAGCAGCTAAAGTAGCAGCCGCAGTAGAGAAACCTACATATTTCAAAAAGTCTCGACGAGTTGTAGAAGACGAAGACAATTTGTCTTTATCACCAAGGAATTCATCTGTAGGAATCTCCTCAACAAACTCATTATCTCTTAGCGTCTCAACAATAGAACTATTTTCGTTCAGCTCTTCAACACTTTTCCAGTATTTTTTGTTTGATGCCATTGTATATATATATTAGCTTCTTTATTCTTTATTAATAATTAATAGTGACATTTACCACATTCTAATCCACCCATATCAGCAACAGTCAACTTCTCTTTGTTGTACTTACCTGCTAACTCTTTGTGAATTTTAGCGTAATACTCATTATTCTCTAACTTAACATCTGTTTTTCTATGACAATCAATACACCATCCCATAGTTAATGGAGAGTGTTGTCTCATGATTTCCATTTCTTCAACTGGACCGTGACAAGTTTGACACTCTAATCCAGCAACATTTACGTGTTGAGAGTGATTGTAATAAGCAAAGTCAGGAAGGTTGTGAATACGTACCCATTTAACTGGCTTCTCTTTTCCAGTGTATTTTTGAGCATCAGCATCCCATCCTACAGCGTCATATAATTTTTGAATCTCTCCTGTATAAAACTCTGGAGTGTATTTTCCATAGTCTTTTCCAGCTTCACCTGTAAACTCAGAAATATTCTTATGACAGTTCATACAAACATTCAATGAAGGAATACCTGAAGTCTTACTTGAACGCGCAGCTGAGTGACAGTATTTACAATCAATACCATTATCTCCTGCGTGTATTTTGTGAGAGAAGTGAATTGGCTGAACAGGTTCATACCCTTTATCAACACCAATTTGCATCATATATCCAAAAGCAAAATAAGAACCAACTAAAACCATTACAATAACTGAAACGATTACTAAAAATTGATTTTTTACAAATGCTTTCCATATAGAAGTGCGTTGTATAATTTCATGCTCAAATCCATTAGTTTCAATTACTTTCTTAAGTACCTTACGTACAGAGAAAAGCATTGTTACTAACATCAATAAAACAACAACAAGCGCTCCTAATACTACAATATTAGAAACAGCATCAGCTTTACTCGCCCCACCTTGTGATGAAGCTCCGCTATCTGTTACTACTGGAGCCGCTGCCTTTTCCTCTGAAGTATAGGCAAGAATATTATCAATGTCTTCATCTGATAACTCAGGGAAGTCATTCATAGGCACGCTATTCCACTCCTCAAATAATTTAACAGCTGTAGCGTCCCCTGATTTAATCAAAGACGAACTACTTTTAATCCATTTATGTAGCCACTCTACATCTCCGTCGTGACGTTCCACTACTCCACGAAGAGCTGGTCCAGTAGATTTTGCATCTAACTTGTGACATGCAGCACACTTAGAATTGAACAATTCCTTACCTTTTGCTGCATCCTGAGCAAATGAAATTGTCGTAAACGATAGCATTAACGCTAAACAAAAGAATAAAATCTTTGAAAACGAATTATGGTTACCCACTTTTTTCATAGTTATAAAATGATTTTCAACTAAATTTGGTCTTTTTTAACAGCCAATTAGACCGCTATCTTATACACCTTATTTACAAACTCCGACAAAAATACAATTTATGAATTACTCTAAAAACCTTTACAGCCCTTTAAACATAATTTATACGCGTTCTAAATAGAGTATATCAAACAACTTTTGCAGATTAATTGTATTTTTGTACCAAATACATTTCATTATGAGAATTTTAAGAGTTTTTTTTGCAATTGGTATTACAGTTTTAAGCATTTCTGAAATTGGTGCTCAAAACAAAAATGTTGTAGTAAACGAACCCACTAAAGTCACAGAGTTAGTGGAATACAAGAAAAAACACAACAATAACATTTCTACCAATGACAAGTTCAGATTGCAAATATTTTATGGCAAAGGTTCTGAGGCTAAACAAGCACTTGCTTCCTTTAGAAGTTTGCATCCAGAGATCGATGCTACTATCACTTATAGCACTCCTTCTTATAAAGTAATGGCAGGTAATTTTAAAACGAGAATTGAAGCTGAAAGAAATCTAAAAATTGTCAAGAAAAGTTTTCCAAACACTTTGCTTATTAGACCAGGAAGATAAAAAAAAACGAGCATTTAAAAATGCTCGTTTTTTATTTTATCATTACCCAACAAGATTGATAATCTTTCCAGGGACTATAATTACTTTTTTAGGCTCTCTACCTTGAAGTTGAGCTTGAGTACGTTCATCAGACATCACAATTTCCTTGATTTGATCTTCATTCAGATCTAATGGCAACTCAATTTTAAATCTCATCTTACCATTAAAAGAAACAGGATACTCTTTAGAACTTTCTACTAAATACTCTTGCTTAAACTCTGGAAAATCAGCTAAAGCAACTGAAGTGCTATTTCCTAACATTGACCATAACTCCTCAGCAATATGAGGTGCATAAGGAGAAATCACAATTGCCAAAGGCTCTAAAATCGCTCTATGATGACACTTCTGTTGAGATAATTCATTTACGCAAATCATAAATTGAGACACCGAAGTATTGAAAGAGAAATTCTCAATATCCTCAATAACTTTCTTTATCGTCTTGTGAAGAGATTTATACATTTCCGCTGTAGGCTCTTGATCTGTAATAACAACACCATTGTCATCCGCATACAATCTCCACAGTTTTTTCAAGAATCCAGCCACTCCAGAAATACCAGCAGTATTCCAAGGCTTCGCTTGCTCCAATGGTCCTAAAAACATCTCATACAAACGCAGAGTATCAGCTCCATATTCTTCACAAATATCATCCGGATTCACAACGTTGAAATAGGATTTAGACATTTTCTCAACCTCATGCCCAACAATATACTTACCATTGCCATTCAACACAAACTCAGCATTAGCATAATCAGGTCTCCAAGCTTTAAAAGCCTCCGTATCCAATTCGGACGAAGCATTAACTAAGCCTACGTATGCATACAACTTTTGTACTTTCTCACCTTGAATCATATCCTTAGAAACAAATGTATTTGTTCCCTCAATGCGGTAAACAAAGGCAGATGTTCCCAAAATCATACCTTGATTAATCAATTTTTGAAAAGGTTCTTCTGTAGGAGCATAATTCAAGTCTTTCAAAAACTTATTCCAAAAACGACTGTATAACAAGTGTCCCGTTGCATGTTCACTTCCTCCTATATATAAATCGACATTTTGCCAATAATCCAATGCCTCTTTTGATGCAAAAACTTCTTCATTTGTCGGATCCATATAACGCATCCAATACCAAGAAGAACCAGCCCATCCAGGCATAGTGTTTAACTCTAAAGCAAAAACAGTTTTTTCGTCAATCAAGCTATTGTCAACAATCACATTATTAACAGTATCCCAAGCCCAAACAGATGCATTCCCCAAAGGCGGTTGCCCATCTTCTGTCGGCAAATACTTCTCTACCTCAGGCAAGACAATTGGAAAATATTTGCTATCGATCATCTTCGGTAGTCCATTTACATAATAAACAGGAAATGGTTCTCCCCAATATCTTTGACGAGAAAAGACAGCATCTCTCAATCTATAATTCGTTTTTCCGTATCCCTGACCTAAAGCTTCTAAACGCTCAATTACTTTAGCAGTAGCAGCTTTATAGTCTAATCCATTTAAAAAATCTGAATTTTCTAATACGAAACCATCCTTCTCAGCAAACGCTTCTTCACTGATATCTTTATCAAAAATATTCTTAATCTCTATTCCAAAGTGTTTTGCAAATGCATAATCACGAGTGTCTCCAGCGGGAACAGCCATTACAGCACCTGTTCCATATCCTGCTAACACATAATCCCCAATCCATATTTCGATTGGTTCTTTCGTAAAAGGATGCTGAGCATAAGCCCCAGTAAACACTCCCGAAATCGTCTTAACATCCGCCATACGATCGCGTTCACTTCGCTTCGAAGTAGCTTCAATATACGCCTCAACAGCAGCTTTTTGCTCTGGGGTCGTAATTTTCAGAACCAAATCATGTTCTGGAGCTAATGTCATAAAACTAACACCAAAAATTGTATCAGGACGAGTAGTAAAAACTTCAATAGTGTGATCTGCATCTTTAACATTAAAAGTAACTGATGCACCAACAGACTTACCAATCCAATTTCTTTGACTTTCTTTTAAGCTTTCTGTCCAATCAATCTGATCAAGCCCCTCTAATAAACGCTCTGCATAAGCAGAAATACGCATACTCCACTGCTTCATTTTCTTGCGAACAACCGGATGCCCTCCTCTTTCAGAAAGACCATCTTTAATCTCGTCATTAGCCAAAACTGTACCTAAAGCTGGACACCAGTTTACTTCTGTCTCAGCAAGATAAGTCATTCTATATTTTAGCAACATTGCCTCTTGTTCTTCACTTGAAAAAGAACTCCATTCTGCTGCAGTAAAAAACGGAATATGATCATCGCAAACTGCTTTAACAGTCTTATTCCCCTCTTTCTCAAACATAGCGATTAAAGTATCTATTGACTCCGCTTTATTTGATTCACAGTTATACCACGAATTAAAAAGTTGCACAAAAATCCATTGTGTATGTTTATAAAAGTCAGGATTAGAAGTGCGAACTTCACGACTCCAGTCAAAAGAAAAACCAATGCGATCTAATTGCTCTCTATATCTTGAAATATTCTCTTCTGTAGTAATTGAAGGGTGTTGCCCTGTCTGAATAGCATATTGCTCTGCAGGTAAACCAAAACTATCATATCCCTGTGGGTGGAGGACATTAAACCCTCTTTGGCGTTTGTAACGCGCAAAAATATCAGATGCAATATATCCCAGGGGATGCCCTACGTGTAATCCAGCCCCAGAAGGGTAAGGAAACATATCTAATACGTAATACTTGGGTTTATCCGATTTATTATCGGTTTTAAATGTTTGGTTCTCTTTCCAAAATTTTTGCCATTTAGCTTCAATTTCGTTCGGATTATACTTCATACTATTCAGTTAATAAGTAAGTTTTACAATGGTGCTTAGTCCAACAATCGACATAATCAAGCACATATTAGGCAAAAATAAACTATATTTATAACAATTAGAAAACTTTAATCGTTATTATCTAATAAAAACGTTTTTGTTTGTTATTTTTACCCCCTTAAAGAAAAGATTATGACTAACCATTATGAAAAATACCAAAAGAGGAAACTTATTTCGTCTTATTTTTCAGTTATATTCAGCATTGCCCTTGTCCTATTCTTATTAGGAACACTGAGTTTGTTTGTAATAAACTCGCGAAAAATCTCTGATAATTTTAGAGAGACAATACCGATGACTGTCTTTTTCCACAAAGACGCAAATGAATATAACACCGATACCTTCAGTAAGAAACTGAGTAAAGCACCTTATGTCAAAGACTTTGTATTTGTTTCCAAAGCAGATGCAGCGAAACAACATCAGGAAGAACTTGGTGAAAACTTTATCGAATTTCTTGGTTTTAATCCATTGCAAGATTCTTTTGACCTACATCTAAAAGGAGAATATGTCATTAATGATAGTATTGCCAAAATCGAAAAAGAACTAATGCAGAGTAAGGGAGTAAAAGAAATTGCTTATGACAAACAATTGGTAGATATGGTAAATGACAATTTGGACCGCATTACCAAATGGGTACTTGTTATCACTGCAGTGCTTACCTTGATATCAATGCTGTTAATCAACAGTTCATTGCGCTTATTAATCTTTTCAAGTCGCTTTACGATTAAAACAATGCAAATGGTAGGTGCAACAAAAAGCTTCATCAGAAGACCCTTTATATTTCACAGTATCCGATTGGGAATTATCGGTAGTGTCATTGCAATCATAGCAATTACTGCTCTGACTTTCTATGCCGATTCAAAATTTCCAGATGTAGGCATTGATCCTACTAAAAACTATTTACCTTTAGTAGTAGTTTCGCTTGGTTTACTTTTACTTGGATTGATTATTACAAGTATCAGTACTTTCTTTGCAACTCAGCGTTATTTAAATTTAAAATCAGATGAACTATATTAAGCAATAATATATGAACACAAAAGATAGTCCTTCAAACAAAAAGTTTTTATTTGCGAAAAGCAATTATGTCTATATGCTAATAAGCTTAGCTATTATCGCGCTCAGTTTTATTCTAATGGCTGGAGCTACAAATGATGATCCTAATCAATTCAACGAAGCTATCTATAGTTTTCGAAGAATACACTTAGCTCCTACCGTATTTTTCGTTGGAATAGGAGTAGCGATATACTCTATTTTTAAACGCTAATAAATAAACAAATAACATAATTAATGGATTTAATACAAGCTATCCTTCTTGCAATCGTAGAAGGACTAACCGAATATTTACCAGTTTCTTCAACAGCTCACATGATATTTGTAAGCTCTTATTACGGAATACAAGAAGATGATTTTGTAAAACTATTTCAAACTGCTATCCAGTTTGGTGCCATATTAGCAGTAGTAGCCTTATATTGGAGAAAGTTCTTTGACTTTACAAAGTTGAATTTTTACAAAAAATTAGTATTGGCTGTAATTCCCGCTTTAATCTTAGGAAAGCTATTCGACGAAGCAATTGACAAAGTGTTAGGTGCTACAATATACATTGCCATCATGTTAATTGTCGGTGGAGTAGTATTGATTTTTATTGATAAATACTTCAAAAATCCAAAAACGCTAAAGGAAGAAGATATTACAGTAAAACAAGCTATAACAATCGGTTTTTGGCAATGTCTTGCGATGATGCCTGGAACCAGCCGATCAGCTGCCTCAATCATTGGTGGAATGCAACAAGGACTATCTCGTCAAGTAGCAGCTGAATTTTCATTTTTTCTTGCCGTTCCAACGATGGCTGCTGTAACAGTTTATTCTATTGTACTGAAGAAATATGAATCTGGGAAAATCGGATACGAAATCCTTTTAGAAAATCCAGACAACATGAAACTTTTTTTAATAGGTAATGTAATAGCTTTTTTTGTATCTATTATAGCTATTAAATTCTTTATTGGAATAATAAAAAAATACGGTTTCAAACCTTGGGGATACTATAGAATTATAGCGGGAGCTATATTATTATTATACTTTGGATACTTTAAATAATTATGATAAACTATTCGGCTGAGGCCTTTCAACAAGGTCAGATTCTCTTGATAGACAAACCTCTTCATTGGTCGTCATTTCAAGCAGTCAACAAAATAAAATGGCTCTTAAAAAAAGAGCTTGGACTAAAAAAGATTAAAGTAGGACACGCTGGAACTTTAGATCCATTAGCCTCTGGACTTCTAATCATCTGCACAGGTAAATCCACAAAACAAATCAGTGAGTTACAAGGACAAATCAAAGAATACACAGGTACTATCCAAGTTGGAGCGACCACACCATCCTATGATTTGGAAACAGAAATTGATCAGACTTATCCTATAGAACATATCACTGAAAATCTATTGGAAGAAGTAAGATTACAATTTATAGGTAATTTAGAGCAACGTCCTCCAATCTTCTCTGCAATCAAAAAAGACGGTAAACGATTGTATGAACACGCTCGAAAAGGAGAAGAAGTAGAAATCAATACAAGGCCTATTACAATATATGGGTGTGAGTTTACTCAGGTATCCCTACCTAACATCGATTTTAAAGTAACTTGTTCCAAGGGAACCTATATTCGATCATTAGCTTATGACATAGGATTAGCCCTAAAATCTGGAGGTCACTTAACTTCACTACGCAGAACTAAAATAGGTGACTATACAATAGAGAATGCGTTATCCTTAGAAGAATTTGAAACGAACATAAAAGCACAAGCTTCGACAGAAGAAGCCTAAAATTTAAATACCACCCATCCCTTCAGATGTGGTGGTATTTTTTTACTTGTTATGTATCCGCCCGAGCAAGTGCATATTTCATAATATAATGTAAAGAAGTAAGTTTGCTTGAAATAATAAAGAGATGAGCAAACAAGAAATTATGTACTCTCATG